>JADFPW010000159.1 GCA_022562105.1 Planctomycetota bacterium | reverse complement strand
ATAGTTAATCAGATAGCCCGCACTGGTTATTGACGCGTTGTCGTTCGCGTCATCGGGGAAGCCTGACCCCTGTTGCCAGTCGATTTCCTCGGTCCAGCTGGTGCTGCATAGTTGCCCTGGGCACCCCTACACAAAATCGGTGGCCAAGGCCAAAGCGCCGGTGAACAAGACAGCAGTGACCAGCACAATGGCCACGATCCCAACTCTTGCTTTCATCTTTTTTCTCCACTAGAATTGGTACAAACATGCCCCGTTGCCCCGCCTCGGCGGGTGAAACTGGGGCCTCTTGCCGGCCCGGGCATCTGGTCGGCCGCCACCGTGTTGAGTGTCTCTACTCCGGTGACGATCCCGGCCTGCTCGGGCCGGTCCTTTCTCGTAAGCCGTTGTCACACATGCGCCTACGAGATACGATGAACTCGTCGATTGGGTTTCACGGAGGAGCTCGGGGCATACGTTCACCTCCTCTCGGGCGCGGAATGGATCGAGGGGTCGTCCGTTCGGCCCGCTTCGCCAATCGGCGCCGTTTACGGCCACCATTCCGCCATCCGACGCAACCATTATAGGACTCACACGGCGCCGGGTTAAGTTCTGTCTCTTTTTTGCTTCAGCCGCGATTTTTGGGAAGCGAATTGGCGCAGCCCCCTGATCCGGGAGCTGCTGAGCGGCGATTCCATCGTGCCGATCCCGGCTGGCAATTGGGCGGGGGCGATAATAGCCGCTGCCACGAAGAACCCACAAAGACACCGGCGGCAGAATGCGCTCATGCTTGAGCAAGAAGCTGCCGGCACGGCGCCGGATGAACTCGGCGGCACGCGGCCGGGGAGCACGGAATGACGATGGACGCAGCGATTCATCATGGTCGTCCCATTATACCCGGGTCAAGCCCGCCGCACCCGGGGATTCTGTCCAAGGTGCATGGTGACCACCGGCCGGGTGGCACGGTCTGGTACTCCAGGCCGTGGGGGGCCGTCAGACCCGTGGATTGCGATCCATGGGCTTGTGGCGTGTTTCATTGACCGTTCCAGCATCGACAGGGTGGGCGCTGTCGGGCCCTTGACCAAGCGTGCGGATCGACTAGATTCGGCGATCCGGTAACGAGTCAGCGGTAGGCAACAAGAGCGTCCATGTTGGGGCGGGTGGCTGGTTCGCAACGTTTGCGTTTCGCGAGTGACGGGAGCTGACACAGCCCTGGAAGGGCGCCAGTGAAAAGCCAGGGGCGTGAGCCCCTGGATCCAATATTGCGTGTCGTTCGACGTTTTTGGAGGATTCCCATGAAATTTGTCGCCATCGCACGATGGACCCTGAGCGTCGCAGTCGCGTTTAGCGTCGGCTGCAGTTCATTACAGCAGAACATACAGGCTTTGACCGTGCGAACGACGGGTGAGAATACCCCGCTCAATCGATCAGCCGAGCAACTGCGAGCCGACACCCAAGCCCACCTGCAAGCCGCCGACGAAATCCGCCAACGGGTCGTCTCCGTGGAGGGGCAGCGAACCATCGAAAACACGCTAACGCCGGCCAACGAGATGTGGCTGCACCTGGACAGCGCCTACCAGGAGACCGGCTTGCTGGCCAACGTCCACCCGGACGAGGAGGTGCGTACCGCGGCCGAAGAGGGCGAACAGTTGGCCGTGCAGCGCATGACCGAGCTGAGCCTGGATCGCGAGCTCTACGAGGCCTACCAGGCGGTCGATGTGTCGGGTGCGGATCCGGGTACGCAATTCATGGTGTTCAAGATGCTCCGCGATTTCCGTCGTAGCGGAGTGGACAAGGATGACGCCGCCCGAGCCCGCATCAAGACGCTCAACGCCGAGCTGGTCGAGCTGAGCCAACAGTTCGGTCGCACCATTCGAGAGGACGTGCGCGAAATCGAGCTGGATTCCGTCGCGGAACTGGCGGGACTGCCGGCTGATTGGATCGCTGCCCACGCCCCCGACGAGAACGGCAAGATCCACATCAACACCGACTATCCTGACTACATTCCGTTCATCACCTTTTCCCGCAACGGGCCGGCTCGCAAGGCTTTGTATCTCGAGTTCAAGGACCGCGGGTACCCAGACAACATGGAGGTGCTCAGCGCCCTGATCGCCAAACGCTACGAGTTGGCTCGGATCCTGGGATACGATCATTGGGCCGACTACATTACCGCCGACAAAATGATGGGCTCGGCGGCCAATGCGGCTGAGTTCATCGACAAGGTGAGCGCCGTGGCTGGCCCGCCCGCCCAGCGCGACTACGCGGTCTTGCTGGAACGCAAACGGCGCGTGGCGCCGGCAGCCACCAAAGTCGCCGACTGGGAAAAGACCTACTACGCCGAAGCGGTCAAGAGCGAGCAATACCAGTTCGACTCCAAGACCGTTCGCCCCTACTTCGAGTTCAGCCGCGTGCAGCAGGGGCTCTTCGATCTGACCAGCCAAATGTTTGGGATCGAGTATCGCCAGGTGACCGGCCTGAACCTGTGGCACCAGGACGTCACCGCGTGGGATGTGTACGAGGGCGACCAGCGGCTGGGGCGTTTCTACCTCGACCTCCACCCCCGCCCGAACAAGTACAAGCATGCAGCGTGTTTCGGATACCGAGCGGGCATCGAGGGCCGACAACTACCCCAATCCGTCCTGGTGTGTAACTTCCCCAACCCGCGTGAAAGCGACGGGCCGGCGCTGATGGTTCACGATCAGGTGGAGACCTTTTTCCACGAGTTCGGCCACCTGCTGCACGCCATCTTCGCCGGGCACCGGCCATGGGTCAGCAACAGCGGGATCAACACGGAATGGGATTTCGTGGAGGCCCCCTCGCAAATGCTCGAGGAATGGGTGTGGAACGTGGAGACGCTGCAGGTTTTCGCCAAGCACTACGAAACCAATGAGCCCATCCCCGCCGAGATGGTCCAACGCATGCGCGGGGCCAGCGACTTCGGCAAGGGGCTGGACACCGCCCATCAGATGTTCTACGCCGCCATATCGCTCAACATTTACAACCTCGACCCGGCCGCGCTCGACACCACGGCTACCCTCATGGAGATGCAGGACAAATACAGCCCGTTTGATTATGTGGAGGGGACGCATTTCCAGTGCAACTTCGGCCACCTGGACGGTTACTCGGCCATTTACTATACCTACATGTGGTCGAAGGTCATCGCCAAGGACTTGTTCAGCAAGTTCGAGGAGAACGGGCTGTTGGACGCCGAGACCTCCATGCACTACCGGCGATCGATTCTCGATCCGGGCGGTTCCAAAAAAGCCGCCGAGCTGATACGAAACTTCCTGGGCCGAGACTACACCTTCGACGCCTTCGAAACCTGGCTGAGCAAAGGCTAGGCCGTCCGGGGCCACTGGTGGCTTGCCCACCAGTGCCTTCGGTCGTGGGTGCTCGAGCACTGGTGGACAAGCCACCAGTGGCACCCGATTGACGTCGTGGCGCACGCTGATGAGGGGAATCGGCATGCAAATGGGCGGGGCGGCCGAGGTATGCCATCGGAGCTAATACCAACGACTCGCCCCGCCGGCGCGTTTACGTGTGCCCGCCAACCCGGTGAGGGCGCGGAGGAGGTGGCGCCATCTCACCGGGTAGCAGTAGAGTCCCAGCCTGGAAGGTGTCATCCCCGCAGCCCAGACCCGGATCAGCTCCCCAGCCGGTCGGATTCACCAACCAACCCTCCGGGCCCAGGCGATTCATATCCCCGTGAAACGCGTCTCGATCTGCAGAGGCATTCTAGATCCGCCCAAGTGGCCGGGAACCCCACCATCCCTGATCGCCGTCGTCACCCCGGCGGCGAGCTCATGGGGCGCCGTGGAAACGCGGCCCGCCAGCCCGACCCCGGCGATTGTCGCCGGCCGAGGCGACGCTATGATGGCCGACGGGCCGGTGACGCCATGTCGCCGGGCCTCAATCGTCGTACGGGATGCATCACTCAAAAAGATTCAGGGAAGGATCAGCCACCGATGTCGCAGATTCACAATTCCTCGGTACCCAACGGGGGGTCCAAGACGCCATGCACGCCGAGCATGTTCTTCAAGTACGCCAAAGAGATCGGCTCCGAACTGGTCGATCTCAAGTTCTGCGACATGTTGGGAAGCTGGCAGCATTGCACGTTCTCCATCGACGAGTGGAGCGAGAAGACGTTCGAGAAGGGGGTGGGCTTCGACGGGTCCAGCATTCGAGGCTGGCAGGACATCCACATGTCGGACATGCTCGCGGTCCCCGACGCATCGACGACCGTGCTGGATCCATTCTTCGATAGGCCCACGGTCAGCGTCATCGCCGACATCAAGGATCCAGCCACCAAGGAGGATTACACGCGCGACCCTCGACATATCGCTCGCAAGGCGGAGGCCTACCTGAGGTCCACCGGCGTCGCCGACACCGTATACGTAGGCCCCGAGCCGGAGTTCTTCATCTTCGACCAAGTCCGTTTCGAGCAGAACCAACACCGCGGGTTCTACGAGATCGATTCGGTCGAGGGAGCGTGGAACACAGCCCGTTTCGAGGAGCCCAACCTGGGCTACAAGCCGAGCTACAAGGGCGGCTACTTTCCGGTCAGCCCGACCGATACCTACCACAACCTGCGTGGCGAGATGGTGTTGGAGATGAAGAAGGTGGGCATTCGCGTCGAGGCTCACCATCACGAGGTAGCCACCGCCGGCCAGTCGGAGATCGACTTGGCCTACGAAACGCTGCTGAAAATGGGCGACCACATGATGTGGTACAAATACATCATCCGCAACGTCGCCCGCCAGGCGAGCAAGACTGCCACCTTCATGCCCAAGCCGATCTTCGAGGACAACGGCAGCGGCATGCACATTCACTTTTCGCTGTGGGGCGAGAATAAGCCGCTGTTTGCAGGCAAGGGGTTCGCCGGCCTGTCGGACATGGGCCTGCACGCCATCGGCGGCATCCTCCAGCACGCCCCAGCCATCATCGCGTTCACCAACCCGACGACCAACTCGTTTCGACGTTTGACGCCCGGATTCGAGGCTCCGGTCAACTTGGTCTACTCATCTGCTAACCGGTCAGCCTCCATTCGCATTCCGACGTATGACGATTCCGACGCCGCCAAGCGACTGGAGTTCCGCTGCCCGGACCCGTCGTGCAACGGCTACCTGGCCTTCGCCGCGATACTCATGGCTGCCTTGGACGGAATCGCCAAGAAGACCAACCCCGGCAAACCGTTGGACCGCAACATTTACGAGATGTCCCCCGCCGACTTGGCCGACGTCCCCTCGACGCCGGGCACCCTGGACGAAGCCCTCGACGCCCTGGAAGGCGACCACGCATTCCTGACCACCGGCGGCGTCTTCACCGACGACCTGATCCAGACGTGGATTCAATACAAACGCGACAACGAAGTGACCCCCCTGCGGCTCCGTCCGCACCCGTATGAGTTCTTCCTCTACTACGACAGCTAGAGTCGCCATCGATCACACATAGCGAGCCGCGAACTTCAGTTCGCGCGGACCTTCGTACGCGACGAACGCCGAGTACGGGGTGCCATGCCCACGCTCGCGTGGACATGAATGATGTGCATGATGCGCTGCTCCGCGACAACCGTGAACGGTCCGAACTCTCGTCCAAGAATGCTCACGCAACCGTGAGCTTGGCACCCGGCGACTTTCGATCTCAGCTTCCGGACCTAACCACCACTCCAGCCGAGCGAATCGCTAGCTGCGCTCTTCGGCGTCCAGTTGTTCGCGGAGTAGCCTAAACGATTGTGAGACAAGGATTCCACCATTATTGTCGCATAGTGAGTCGTAAGTCCTGATTTGGATAGTGAGGTCTCGCATCATCTGGCGACGCAGCTGATTGGTGGATTCATCAAGGTCTCTGCGTCGCCCGATGAGAATCAACCCGGGCGTATCGCCGACGATATCGAGTAGCCCCAAGCCACCATCCTTGACATCGCGACCAGCGTACGACTGGTTTGCGTGGAGCCATGCGCGCCAGTCCTGGATCTGGCGAATCGCGTGTGTCATCGTTGAGGACGGGTTGCCAGTCTTGGTGAACATGGGCAGGAGCGGGCTTTCAAGCTCGACCAACTGCCAGTCGAAGCCGAACGAATGCTTTTCCCCAACTACAAAGTCGGCGATGTATTGAGAACCGAATCGGCATTGCGGTACAACCCATCGACCGTGACCGCCACCTAAATGTTGAACCAGGTATAGTGGGCTGCTCGTCAAGAAGTCCTGCATGTCCTGTTCACATGTCGCAGAATCGAGAGCTTGTTGCAGCGCTTCAATTTCAGTGAGATCAAGTCGTGGCCAACTAACGGAATACTGCGGCAACGTGTCAATCTTCGGCGGCGTAAGATCCGTAAGTCTAAATCTTTTCAAGGTCGAACTCCATAGCGTTGTAAGGCGGGTTCTACCCGCCCCTTCGCTGATGCGCCCACAACGTGCCCTCACGAGCCGCTTGGTCGTCGGCGGGGTCGCTCAGGAAGTGGATGTATTGGTAGGTCGCCGGCTTGGCGCCGGGATACCCGTCCCGCCGCCAATCGGCAAGGGCCTGCTTGTATCGTGCGAAGTGGTTGAACATGCTGTTTGCCGGCCGACCCTGGCGCTATGCGGTTTCAGCGTCGATGCCGTCGATATCGAGCGGCGCTCCGTGGCGCAGAATGTACTGCGCAAAGCTTGCCCGGGGCGGATCTTCCAGGGATTCGGTGGGAAACAGGTGCAGCTCGATCTCGTCGCCAACCTCTCGCCGGGCTTCGACGCACGCCTCAACGCGCTGTTGCAGATTCCACTGGCCGCCTTCCTCGATGAACGCGGCGATGTCGATGTCGCTCCATTGGTCCGCGGTCCCTTCGAGTCGCGAGCCGAACAGGTAGGCCGCCCGCACGCGAGCCCGGCGGGCCAGAACGCGCAGGGCCGCCCGCGCCTTCTCTTGGATCACAGCATGGACGACAACCATTGCACCACTGCCTCCGTCTGATCCAGAGCCTCGCCCGCCGTTTCGGCCTAGACGTCGGAAAACGCCGCTTCCATCGTATCCGGGTAACGGGATTGGAAATAGTACTCCGACAGCTCGCGCATCAACCGCGCCCGGTTGGCTTCGGGTTCCAGTCCGACGTGCTTGGCCAACTGCATCAGGTTGTGCAGGCGGGGTGGCAATTCCCCGGTCCGCGCGGCGATGACGCCCTTCAGCATTTTCTCGATCGCCTGCTGACAGCAGAACAAGACGTAAAGCAACCGCCCGCTGTCCAACATGGCCCGGGCCGTCTCCAGATCGTATCGAGCCCGATCCGCCCATTGCTCAGGCACCGGCGTACTCATGTCATGCTCCCGTCGCTGCTATTCTACCTCAATCTCGCCCGTCCACAACCCCTCCCCACCCATGTCGCCCTGGACCTTGCAGGCGATGCCGATCATTCCCGTCCGGGGAAACTCGTACCGCGTCTGCAATGGCTGCTCGTTCTTCTTCGACCGGATGTGGGAAATGTCGTTTCAAGGCGCCGCAAAGGGCGAGCCGAGGACTTCAATCCTCGCGGCGGTTCTCGGCCCCGGGAAACTCCACGCCACGCGAAGCCGCGCGGGCTGAAGTCCGCGGCTCACCACACGGTGACCAGTTTGCTCTAATGAAACCGGCGCGAGGCGACGCGGACGGTGCCGAGGGATTGGGCGAGATTCTCCATATGGGTCACCTGGACGTGGACGACTTGGCCCTGGCGCTCGATGCGGCCCGCGACCAACAGGCCCACAGCCCCGCAAGGGGCGACAGAACGCAGCGCGGCCGTCTTCCGCCCCGCTGGGGCTGTCGGTGTTGGAGGGCATCTCTTTCCCACGGGCTCACGCCCCTGGCTGGGGACTATCGCCCGTACCGGGCTGACGTTCGGTTACTCCAAGCACAGTGGTTACTCGAACACGGTCTCGCCGGCGATGACGGTTCTGTAGACGCGGGTTTGTGGGATGTCGGCCAGATCGCAGGTCATGATGTCGCGGTCGATGACGATGAAGTCGGCTAGCTTGCCGGGAGTGAGGCTGCCTTTGCGGTCTTCCTCAAACGCTGCATAGGCGGCATCGATGGTGAAGGCACGCAGGGCTTCGGTACGAGTCATGCGCTGATCCGGGAGCCAGCCGCCGGGGGGCTTGCCCGACTGGTCCATGCGGGTGATCGCGGCGTAGAGTCCGTAGAACGGATTGTGCGACTCGACGGGGAAATCGCTGCCGCCGGCGATGCGCGAGCCGGTCTGGAGAAATCGCGCCCAGGCGTAGGCGCCGGCCAAGCGACGCTTGCCGACTCGCGCTTCCGCCCAGCGCATGTCGGTCGTCGCGTGCGTCGGTTGCATGGAGGGGATGACGCCGAGCTCGGCGAACCGCGGGATGTCGCTGGGATTCACCAGTTGGGCGTGTTCGATGCGAAAACGTTTCTCGGCCCGTGTCGCGGGCGGCAGCACGCGCTCGTAGATGTTCAGCACCTCGTGATTGGCCCGATCGCCGATGGCGTGCGTGCAGACCTGAAAGCCGGCATCCAGCGAAGCGCGGCTAATCTCCTCGATTCTCCTGGGGTCGGTCACGGCCAGGCCGACGTAGGGCTTGCCCGCATCATCGACCGAGCGATCCGCATAGGGTTCGAGCATCCACGCACCACGCGAACCCATCGCTCCGTCGGCCACGATCTTGCACGCCCGCAAGGTGAATCGCTTGCCGACGTAGGGCGAATGGTCGGCGTAGTAGTCCACCGCATACTCAGCCGCGATCATGGCGTAGACGTGGATCTTCAGTTTGCCTTCGGCTTCGAGCCGGCGGTACACCTCGGCTTCACTTGGCGAGATGCCCGCGTCGTGGACACCGGTCAGACCCACTGCCAGGCACATCTCCTGAGCCTTGAGGATCAACGCTTCAGGCCGGCTAGACCCGCCGACGGCATGGCGACTGATCAAGCTCGTTGCGTTGTCCACGAAAATGCCCGTCGGCTCGCCGGTTGGGCCGCGCAGGATATCCCCGCCGGGCGGCACTGGGGTATCGCGGTTTACCCCGGCGGCGTGCATCGCAGCCGCATTGGCCAAGCCGGCATGGCCGTCCACGCGGCGCAGCCACACCGGGTTGTTTGGCGAAACGGCGGACAGGCGTTCGTGTGACGGCAGCCGCTTGTTCGGCCAACTCTCATGGTCCCACCGTCCGCCGAGGATCCACTCGCCCGGTTTCACGGTCGCCACCTTGTCAGCCACCACTTGTACGAGCTGATCGAAGTCGGTGACCGCGCTGAGATCGAGTAGGCCAAGCCCATAGCTGCCCAGACCAGCCATGTGGCCGTGGGCATCAATTAGTCCGGGCAGGACCGTGCGGCCGTGCAACGAGATCACCTGCGTATCCACTCCGCGCAGTCGCTTGATTTCCTCATTGCTGCCCACGGCGACGATGATCCCGTGGCGGACGGCCATCGCTTCCGCCCTGGGGCGATCCGGATCGAGGGTGTGCATGTTGCCGTGGGTGTAGATCGCATCGGGCGGTTCCGCGATCGACTGGGCGGCTGACAGAGTCGTACCAACCGCGAGAACAACCCCTGCGATCCTGAGTTCCAACTTCATGTCTGATCCTCCTGGTCTCTGCTGTCCAAACAACGCCGAGCGGGTTCGGGTTGGGAACAGCGAGCCGCCTCACCGGCAGGGGTGGATTTTGCCCACCGCAGCAGGGCACGCGATCGGCCCTACCGCCCACCGGGGTACAGGTAGACCAATACGGGCTCAGAGGCGCTGATGCAATTGGGGTGGCTCCGTCGATGAGACAGACGGTCCGCGGCAGTATTCGGGCTAGGACTGCGAATCCGAGACGTATGGAACTCTCCGCCTGCAGGAGAAGGGGAAGTGTGCTACGCATGGGCTGTCTCGGAGCCGGCAGTTCGACGAACGACGCCCGATGGGCAGGATGCCCGTCGGGCGGCCGGATGTCGCAAACGGGCCAGCCCACGTGTAGACGCAGAGAGCAGCGCTTCGGAGTTCTCCTCTCCGGGCGAACATGCTCTCTGCCTGTTTATTGGG
>JADFPW010000158.1 GCA_022562105.1 Planctomycetota bacterium | reverse complement strand
GTAATGGTGTCTGAAGGAAACTACGGAAAAATAACGCGAGTCATCGGATCGATCTTGGACGCGGAGTTCGGCGAGACTCAGTTGCCGGCGATCTACAACGCCTTGAAGGTGGACATCGAGCGTACGGTCCTGGGTAAGACTACCAAGACCACGCTGTGGTGCGAGGTGGCTCAGCATTTGGGCGGCGGGCAGATTCGTGCCATCGCCCTGGATTCGACAGACGGGCTACAGCGCGGCTCCGCGATTCTGGACACCGGCTCGCCGGTGACGGTGCCGGTTGGAGAGGCCACACTCGGCCGGGTTTTCAACCTGCTGGGAGAGCCGATCGACGGCCGAGGCGAAGTGCACGCCACCGAGCGGCGGCCGATCCACCACAAGCCGCCCGCATTTGACGAAGTGATCCCCAAGACCGAAATGTTCGAGACCGGGATCAAAGTCATCGATTTGCTGTGCCCACTGGTTCGAGGCGGCAAAGCCGGCCTGTTCGGCGGGGCGGGCGTCGGTAAGACGGTGATCATTCAGGAACTCATCGCTCGGCTGGCGCGTTTTCACAGCGGCTATTCCTGTTTTGCCGGCGTGGGCGAGCGTACCCGCGAGGGCAACGACCTGTGGCTGGAAATGCAGGAAGCTGAGTTTAAGGACAACGAAGGCAACGTCAAAAAGGTTCTCGAACACACCGCGATGGTCTTCGGCCAGATGAACGAGCCGCCCGGTGCCCGTTTGCGTGCCGCCCTGAGCGCCCTGACTATGGCTGAGTATTTCCGCGATGAATCGGGAACTGACACCCTGCTTTTCATTGACAACATCTTCCGCTTCTCGCAAGCCGGTTCCGAAGTGTCAGCCCTGCTGGGCCGGATGCCGTCGGCGGTAGGTTATCAGCCGACGTTGGGTACCGAGATGGGCGAACTTCAGGAGCGGATCACCTCAACCAAACGCGGGGCGGTGACCAGTGTGCAGGCCATTTACGTGCCCGCCGACGACCTGACCGACCCAGCCCCAGCCACGACGTTTACCCACCTGGATGCGTTCATCGTGTTGGAGCGGAGCATCAGCGAGAAGGGCATCTACCCGGCCATCGATCCGTTGGCGTCGTCGTCGCGAATCCTCGATCCGCAGTATGTCGGCGAGCGTCACTACACCGTGGTGCAACGGGTTCAGAGTATCCTGCAACGCTACAAGGACTTGCAGGACATCATCGCCATCCTCGGGGTGGACGAACTGAGCGAAGAGGACAAGCTGGCCGTCGCCCGGGCCAGGAAGATCGAGCGCTTCCTCTCGCAGCCGTTCTACTTGGCTGAACAGTTCACCGGCTTCCCGGGCAACTACACCAAACTGGTAGATACCATCCGTTCGTTCGAGGAGATTTGCGACGGCAAATGGGACGAGCTGCCCGAGCAGGCGTTCATGTACGTGGGGGCCGTCGAAGAGGCGGCGGAGAAGGCGAAGACACTGTAACGGGCGACGAACAGACGGGTCGGGCGTAGTCATTGTGAGATAGAGCGGTATGGCCGACGAGAAGACATTTCAATGCACGGTGATCACCCCGGAGCGCCAGGTTCTGGACTGCCGGGCCGCCTTCGCCGCCATCCCCGCCCACGATGGTGAGATCGGCATCATGAGCCATCGGGCGCCGCTCATGTGCGAGCTGGGCATCGGCGTGATGCGCGTCGAAAGCGAAGGCGTCACCCGACGATTCTTCGTCGATGGCGGATTCGCCCAGGTGGTACACAACCGTTTGGCCATCTTGACCGAACAGGCCGTCCCCTCGGACGAAGTCGATGTCGATGAGGCCAAGCAAGCCCTCCAGGATGCCAAGGCCATGACCGGCACCACTTCGGAGGCCCTGGACGAGCGACGTAAGGCGATCGCTCGCGCGTCGGCCCGCATCAAAGCCGCCGGTTCGTAGAACGACACCGTGCCACCCGTCATTCCCTCGTTCTCGCGCCACCTACGCTAATTGCGTTTCCGCATCCGGGGGATAGGGTACGCTCCATGAGCCGCCCAACACACCATCCCACCGTCGTCCTGCTCGGCGGTCGAGTCATTGATCCGTCGGCGGGGTGCGACGGCATCGCTGATCTGGCGTTTGGTGATGGCCGCATCGTCGACACTGTCGATGCTGATGGACCCACGATCAAAGTGGATGCGAGTGGATGGATCATCTGTCCGGGGATGGTGGACATGCACGTTCATCTCCGCGAACCCGGCGGCCAACACAAAGAGACCATCGCCAGCGGTTGTCGAGCGGCGGTGGCCGGGGGATTCGTCGCGGTCGCCTGCATGCCCAACACGCAACCGGCGCTGGATTCGGTAGACACGTTGGATCAGGTGCGCCACCGCGCCGAGGAGGCAGGGCTGTGCCGCGTCATGCCCATTGCGACCATTACCCGCGGCCGAGCGGGCGGCACGCTGACCGACTTTGCGGCCCTGAAAAAAACCGGTGCGGTCGCGTTGAGCGATGACGGCTCGGGCGTGGAAGATGACGAGGTCATGCGAGCAGCAGGCCGGTTGGCGCTGGAGACAGATTCGCTCCTGATCCAACACTGCGAGTTCACCGAGCTGTCAGCCGGCGGTGTGATGCACGCGGGGCCCACCGCCCAACGACTCGGCCTGCCCGGCTGGGATCCACGGGCTGAGGAAGCGATGATCGAGCGGGACATCGAGCTGGTCCGGGAGATCGGGTTCCGCTATCACGCCGCTCACATCAGCACGGCGCGCGGTGTGGAGCTTGTTCGACGGGCCAAGGCAGCCGGACTGCCGGTGACAACGGAGGTCTGCCCGCACCACCTACTGCTGACCGACGAAGCGTGTTCGTCCTTGGACCCAAACTTCAAGATGAATCCACCGCTGCGCAGCGAGCACGACGTGGCCGCCTGCGTAGCCGGTGTGGTCGATGGGACTATCGATTGCATCGTCACCGACCATGCCCCGCACGCCGAGGCTGAGAAAGCCGTCGGATTCCACGATGCCCCATTCGGCATCGTCGGGCTGGAGACCGCCCTGCCGCTCGCCGCTCGCGCCCTGGTCGAGCCGGGGCTGCTGTCCTGGAGTGGGCTGATCGAACGAATGACCGTCCACCCGCGTCGCGTCCTCGGGCTTACCAAGGCATCATCGTCTAATGAGGGGTCACTCGATATCCAGATGCCGGCCGACTTGACGATCTTCGATCCGGAATCCGAGTGGACCATCGACGCCCAGCGCTTTCGCACTATGGGCCGCAACACGCCTTTCAACGACTGGGCGGTTCGAGGGCAGGTCATGGCCACACTGGTCGACGGCCGGCTCCGATTCGTCCATTCCCGCGCCGCGGATCGGTTCTCAATGAAAACAAGCGCCTAACGGCGCCCGTGCCGCCGCAACAGGCAAAGCTCGTTGCGATTGCCTGCGCTCGGGAAAGTTATCGGACCACATCTGAACCCCAAGTGCCAAGGCTGGGCATGGACGCGTCATGATCGGACGTCTGGTTGCCAGACGGCCCCCACACGCCTGCTTCATGCGTTCGTCTTCGGATCGATGTCCAACCACAGGGTCGATGTTGCGATGTCCGCTACATAGGTTGGTTCTCGCAATTGCCGATGTTCTCAAGATATGTGCAGCTTGGCACGTTGACGGCAGCGTCATCCTAGCTCGATCACGGTCTCCCGATTCAAGCTGAATCAGGTGAGGTGCGCGGAATCGAGGTCGGGGTAGGCTGGATCGCAGCCGGACACGACCGATAACAGTGACCATGCTGACTAGCTACCGGACGCTGTGCCATCCGCGGCGGCCAGTGTGCAAGCTGCATCATCGGCGGACGCCATTGCCCAAGAGGAGTGCGTCCGAAAGGGCATTGCGAGCGCCATGCGACTAGGGATCCGGACCCAACTTATCGGCCATACGCTGCTGACGGCGCTTCTCGTCGGGGGCTCGACCATAGGCTACTCGATCTACATACACCGATCCTCGGTTCGGCAGGCTCTGCATACCAGAGCCGAAACGATGGCGGCCGCTCTGGCCGACGCCCTGGTCGAGCCCATCGAGCGGAAGGATTTTCAACTGATTTCACTGCAGATGGAGATCGCCGAGCATGATCCGGATGTGTGGGCGGTGTGCGCCCGCGATGCGGCGGGCGTGGAGATCTTGCGGAAGGACGGTGGCAGCGCGTCGAGTCACGGCGACCTCGAACTCGACGCGGATCTGGTACGAGACATCGATAGCGGCACCATCATTCCGATCGAGGGACGCGACGCATTCGTGGCCATCCAACCGGTGAGGAGGGGAGAGGGATTACCCCTGGGGTTCGTCTGTCTCTTGGTCACTGAAGAACGGGCGCTGGAGCAGATGCGTCAAGAAACGTTGGGCCAGATGGGGATTCTGGTCTTCCTGCTCGTCCTGGGAACCACGATGGCCATCATTCGATCTCGCCGATTCGTCCGGCCCATTTTGCAGATGGTCACGGCGACGGAGACGATCAAGGGGGGAGGATTTGGTGCCCGCATTGAGGTGCAGCGGCACGACGAACTCGGCACGCTGGCCGAGTCGATCAACGCCATGGCAGAAGCGCTGCAGCGGACGACCGTCTCGGAGGATCGCCTGGCCGCGAAGCAGCATGAGTTGCAGGCCGCCAATGACGCCCTCGTCGAAGCCAAGGTCGAGGCTGTCCGGGCCAATCGGGCCAAGAGCGAGTTCTTGGCCAACATGAGCCACGAGATTCGCACGCCCATGACCGCCATCCTCGGGTTCGCCGACGTCCTCCTCGAGGAGGGCGACCTCGAGCTTGCCCCGCCGCTTCGATTGGATGCCGCCCGAACGATCAAGAAGAACGGTGCCTACTTGCTGGACATCTTGAACGACATTCTGGACATCTCCAAGATCGAGGCGGGTCGACTGGAGATCGAACGCATGTCGTGCTCGCCGCTTCAACTGATCGCGGAGATCGAATCGCTCATGCGTGTTCGGGCCGACGCACGAGGACTGCAGTTCGCGACCGAATGGGAGTGGCCCATTCCGGAGACGGTCTACACCGATCCGACGAGAGTGAAACAGATTCTCGTCAACTTGGTAGGCAATGCCATCAAGTTCACCGAAACCGGGAGTGTGAGTCTCCAGACCCGGGTCCTGCAAGCGGATGGGAAGCCATCGAAACTGCAATTCGACGTGGTGGACACGGGGATCGGCATGACGGCTGAACAGACCGGCCGGCTATTCCAACCCTTCGTTCAGGCGGACACGTCCACGACCCGCAAGTTCGGCGGGACGGGGTTGGGACTGACCATCACCAAGCGTTTGGCCTCCATGCTCGACGGCGACATCACCATCGTCTCGACCCAACTGGGCCTGGGTACGCACATTCGGGCGACGGTAGCCGTTGGCGTCCCCGATGGCATCAAAATGATCCACTCGCTGTCTCCGGGTGGTGAATCCGCCACCGGGCCGACTGACGACGCCGGGAGCCTCCAACTCGACTGCCGGATTCTGCTGGCCGAGGACAGTCCGGACAACCAGCGCCTCATCTCCCATGTGTTGAGCAAGGCTGGTGCGGAAGTCACGATCGCGGAAAATGGACGGATTGCCGTGGACCTCGCGGAGGAGGCGGTGGGCGAGGGACGGCCGTTTCCGATCATCCTCATGGACATGCAAATGCCCGTGCTGGATGGCTATCAGGCCACGATGGAACTCCGTGAACGAGGCTATACCGGGCCCATCATTGCGCTGACTGCTCACGCCATGGCCGGCGCTCGCGAAAAGTGCATCAACAGCGGTTGCAACGACTACGTGAGCAAACCGATCGACCGCCGAAAGCTCATCGACACCATCCAGTTGCACTTGACCCGTCACCAGCCGCGGACTTTAGTCCGCGCGGACTAAAGTGCGCGGCTTGTTGGGGGATGGTGATGCGGACGTGGACGGACTGAAACCTGCCGACCGAAATGCGGAATCATCCACTGGGGTGTTCGACTTCCAGGGAATCCAGGGTGATATGGTCTCGATGGTGTGCGATGGCGATTCCGCTGCGGGTGGGGGAGGTCTTGGCCTTCTGCCCGTTGTCGGCGACTTGAGGATTGGGTAGGGCGATGCGAACCACCAGAGTGAAGGGTTCGATTTCGATGACATCGCCGGTTTCCAATGGGGCGAAACCGACGCGGGCATTGTTGATCCGACAGCCGTTCTCGCTGAACAGATCCACAATCGCCGGCTGCCCCAGGTACTCGAACATCAGCGCATGGGCCCGCGACACGTGCTGATCGGGAAGCAGAATGTCGCATCCGGTCTTGCGCCCAATCAGGTTCACCTCGCGCGGCAGCTTGATCAGTTTCCCGTTGTCTTCTCGTTGTACGCCGACCGCGGATGGGGCGGGTTCGAAGTTGACGCCCGTGTAGTCGCTTAGCCCCTCGGACGATGCCGTCGCGATGGTGACGCGAAACTCCCACGTTCCGATGCGCACGACGTCGCCATCGTCGAGGAGTTCGTGTTCGGCTTTCATGTCGTTGAGAAACGTGCCGTGCTTGCTGAGCAGGTCGCGAAGGAACACGCGATGCCCGGTATTGACGATGGCGCAATGAATCCCACTGACTTCCGGATGCTTGAGCCGAACCTTGCAGCCTCGGCGATCTCCCAACACAGCCACCGGACGGTGAATCTCGATTTTCTGTCCCTCGCCGGACCCCCCGACGACGGTCAGCTTGACCACCGGAGCCGCTCGCGGAAGCGGGGGTAGAGCACCGGGCATCAGGATGGCAGAGTCGTCAATGTTCACCGCAAGATCCTCGTGGCGGCTCCACGTCCGCCCTTCCATTCATCGTATCGGGATTCACACCGCCGCAATTCCAGTATAGAGACCGCGGCAGGGAGAATCCATCGGAATGTCCAATCGAGGCCGCATCAGGCGAACCCGCCGGCATGCGGGGGGACGTTGCGCCTATTCCACGCAAGAAAGTAGCGGCCGGCGCCTCGCTGGCCGTGCTATCCCGGCGGTACCCGCTTCGGGCGGGCCACGATCTGGAGATGGCTCGCCCGACCCATCGCGGCTGAATCTCGACATAGACTTTTTTCGATGCGCGCCATCGCCCGCCGTTGGGTGGGCTCCATCAGATGAGCGCGGTAGTGGCGCAGGGGGAGCACCGTTTTGCCGATTAGATCGAGCACCTCGAACCCGGCTCGCTCGATGAGTGACACCAACTGACTCGGCGTGTAGGTGTGTATGGGGAATTGCTCCTCACGAGCTTTGGTCAACCAATGCGTCCGTCCGTGGCGGAGGAACTCGGCCAGCGTTTTGGCGTCGCTCGCTTGGAGGTGATACTCGATGGCCGCCAATCGGTTGTCGAATGTCGCCACCACCACGCCGTCGGGCAGAAGCCGCCGTCGAATCTCTTTGAGCGCTCGCCCCGGCGTTTCCGCGCAGCCGATCGGATCGCCCAAGGCCAACGCAAGGGCAAACTCGCTCTTGGGCAAACCCGACAGATCCATGAGGTCGGCCTGATGAATGTGGGCCCGATCGAGGGATCCCATCCTTTCGATCCTCCTGCGAGTGCGTTCCAACATGGCATGGGAGATGTCCACGCAGGTCACCCGGTAGCCGCTCTTGATGAGCTTGGCCGACCACTTGCCCGTTCCGCATCCCAGGTCGAGCACCGGGGCGTTGGTATCGGCGGGCAGGTAATGCTTGAGGTGATCCCACGTCAGGGCGTCGTGCCACTGCCAGTAGGCGTCGTCATAGGACAGGTCGTAGCGACTTGCCACCCGATCGTGGTAGCGCTGAACCGCGGTCTTGTTTCGCCTCGCCATGATCGCAGGATAGCGGCTCTCGCACGCAGCGCCGAACGACGACGTGGACTGACCCACCGGGGTTGACGATTCGTACTATGAAGTCGGGACAAAAGAACAGGGGCGGTCGGCGACGGATCCGCTTCGGAAGTCCGTCCGCCGACCGCCCGGTATTCGTTGGACGGTAGCGTGATCCAGATGTCGGCGTGTTGGCTACGCGCCGCCCGCCACCTTGCGTTGACGCGTGTAGGTAATTTCCATTTCCAGCCGCTCGCTACCGTCCTTGTTCACTTCCCACATCTTCATGGTCATCTTGTCGTCGCTGACCTCCTCGGTGACCATCTTGCTCTTCTTGTTCTGCCGAGTCCTCGGATCCTCGCCTTCCCACATGTAGGTGAACTTCTTTCCCGACGGATCAGCGGTGCCCTCCGACAGATAGATGCCGGTCCCCATCGAGTCCATCCACACGCTCACGTACTTACCCTTGAGTCGATCGAACCCATTGATGCCGAATCCGGAAAACGGTCCCATGGAAGGGCTGATGGCCTCGTATTCCTGAGTTATGAAGCGACCGCCCAAGATTGAGCGGAACTCGCACGTGCCCGTCGATTCATCCGGCGGCATGCCCGGCGTCATGTAGAACTTGGCTTTCACATCCCATTTGCCGATCGAGCGTTTGAGGTGCTCGTGCTCCGGACCGGGTCCACCCGTGGTGCGCAAGTATTCCATGAAATCAAAGCCGTCGGCCGTGGGTTCCGTCGGCTCGCTTTTGTCCGTGTCCTTGTCGCCGCTCTTCTGCTGGCCCCACACAAGACCACCCGCCAGCACCGCTACGCAGCACACCGCAAGTCCGTACCTTCCGATTCGTGTTTTCATCGTAGTTTCCTTTCGCGCTATGCGCATCCTCTGAACTGAGCACCAAGACCGCGTGGGCGAACCATCATACCGCCGGGGCCTGATAGGGCAATCGTGTCTGGACAAAATCCGCGCTGGAACGAGCGCCGTCCATTCCTGGGGCGCCTCGCATCCCCTGTGGGTCCAGGGCAGGCCAAGAATCGACCGTCGTGACGGCCGGCTCAGCCCGGCCTGCGGGTCATCCGGTCTCTTGCAATGCGCCAATGAGCGAGGGCGGTGACTCGAGGCCTGCCCTCTCGATCGCCGATCTAGCCCACCATTCCCATTCTGACACCTAACCGATTTCGCCCTTTTGCGGCTGCGACCGGGCTTGTCCGACCCGTCGGCCCCTCGTATAGTCGCCACCCTTCGAGTCGGGCGGAGTTGAAGCGGTCATATTCCGGATCGGCTGGTTCCTGGTACGGGAGGATTAATCATGCGCAAATTGGGTTTACTCATGATCGGCTGTCTGTTCCTGACTGGATGTCCTGCTGGGGATGACATGGACAACGACAACGTCGCCATGAACGACAACGTGGCTACCAACGACAACGGTGACGGAATGGGCGCCGTAAGCTCGCTGTTCGAGGCGACGCTGAGCGGCGACAACGAGGTGCCCTCGATCACGTCGAACGTCACCGGTGCTGCTACGTTCACACTCAGCGAGGACGGTTTGACCCTGGACTACACGGTGACCGTCGACGGCGATCCCGATGTCAACATTACGGCGGCCCACATCCACCTCGGTGGCGCCGACGCGAACGGCGCGATCGTAGCCTCCTTATTCGCTCCGGAGGCCGCTGAAGCAGCAGATAACCTCGACTTTTCCGGATCGCTGACGGCAGCCGATCTGGTCGCAGATCTCCAGGGCATGGATCTGTCCGAGCTGGTAGCCATCCTGGAGTCGGGCGGTGCGTACGTAAACGTCCATAGCGAAGGGAATCCTCCCGGCGAAGTTCGGGGCCAGATAGGACCGGTTGACGCGTAACCCGCCCCGGCCGTAAATCCTACGCAGAGGCGAACGGGGCACATTGCCTGCCTCCGCGCTTCGTAATCGACCCCCACCGGTCCGAACCGGTGTGCTGCGCGCCACCTGCTCTTGAGTGGACTGCTCGAACCGATAAACTGTGACAACTGCGAGTGATCGCCCTGGGCCATCGCCAGCCGCGCTTTGGTACGCGCGGCGCCTCTCGGCACCGGCGAAAACCCCCGTTCAAGGATGCGTAGTTGACCTCGAGATTGAAAGTCAACGAAATCTACCGGAGCATTCAGGGTGAATCGTCCTGGGCGGGGATGCCCTGCGCCTTCGTTCGCCTGACTGGCTGCCACCTCCGTTGTAGCTATTGAGACACG
>JADFPW010000157.1 GCA_022562105.1 Planctomycetota bacterium | reverse complement strand
GACCACCCATTGAGAGCAGGACACCCGCGATGGCGGTGAGCACTCGATGCCGGAAGCGAATGCGCTCGCGGTCGAGAGGTTGCTCTAGCCACGCGGTGGAGAACGGAGACAGTCGTTGATGATGTCGGCGGTGATCGGCTTGTACACGCTGGAGGCCGTGATGAGGTCGTAGGCCCTGGAGCCTTCGACCTGACGAAGCTCGACCGTCTTTCCGGTCTCGAACTTGACGCCCTCGATGGCGTGTTTGTAGTCGGCGTCGCTGGAGACGAGTATGGCGACATCATACCGATCCTTGAAGGCGAGGATGAGCATGTCGATGGCCAGCATGACATCGACGCCCTTTTCGACTTGTCCACCGTTGGGTAGGCGCTGGAAGCGCCCCGCCTTGAAGGTCAGGTTGGGGATGAAGCGGAGCGCGTTGAAGAACCGTTGCTGGGAACGGCAGCGCTGATCCTTGGCGTCGTATTGCGGGTCGTCGCGGCGCGGACGGATGAGCGGCGTGTTGTAATAGTAGGTGTGCGTGTGCTGCCGCTCAGGCCCGGTCAACCTTAAGCCGAGTTTGCCGAGATCAACGCGGACGGGAAGATTCGCTCCCTTGAGGGCGTGGTAGAAGTTGCTGCCGTCGATGAAGATGCAGACACGATCCATGCCGGGCAAGCCTAAAGAAACTGGCGGTTGCGTGCAACCGCCAGGGGCTAATAACTGGTCGCTGACGAGCAGCGCCAGGTGCTGATCTGACCCTCGGATTATACCACACTTCGGCCGCAAGGGACAAGCGGTTCAGGTTTTTTTTGAAGCTGGACCCTCCAGCGTCCCCGTAGGGGGGAACGAGGGCAGGACATGGAGGACATTCTGATCCACCGACGGGAGTACGCGGGCACCGATGTGATTTGCCTTGGGATACCCGATGGCCTAACCTGCCGGGCAGATAAGGAGTGCCCACGTGATCGAAGACCCAGCCAGTGTGCTTGTGGACCTTAACTCCCGGATCATAGCCATCCGGGACTCTCTTTGACCTGCCTACCCAACGCGAGAAACTGCGAGAATTGGAGCAAGTGATGGCGGCTCCGAACTTCTGGGACAACCAGGAGTCGGCCCAGAAGACCGTGCAGGCGCTCAAGAAGCTCAAGGCCCTGGTCGAGCCTATGGATGGTGTCATCACGGCGGCCGACGACATCGCCGTGATGCTCGAGCTTCTCGAGGAAGAGGACGACGCCCAGACGCGCGAGGAATTGGAGAGCGACCTCGGGCGCCTCGGTAAACAGGTCGATCGAGTTGAATTGCTGGCCCTGCTTTCGGGGCCCAACGACGCCCGCGACTGCTTCTTCAGTATACAAGCCGGCACCGGGGGGGCGGACGCCCAGGACTGGGCAGCCATGATGTTGCGCATGTACCTGCGTTACTTCGAGCGCAACGGCTATGCCGCCGAGGAGCTGGCCCTCAAGGAGGGCGAAGAGGCCGGCATCCAGTCCGCCAACCTGTTGATCAAGGGCCCTTACGCCTACGGATACCTATCGTGCGAGATGGGCGTGCATCGCATGGAGCGGATCAGCCCGTTCAATGCCCAGGGCAAGCGGCAGACCAGCTTCGCCAGCGTGGACGTCGTCCCGGAGTTGGACGACATCAACATCGACATTGACTGGGACAAGGAGGTTCGTGATGACACCTACCGAGCCAGCGGCGCCGGCGGGCAACACGTCAACAAGACGTCGTCGGCGGTTCGTCTGACCCACCTGGCCACCAACATCGTGGTGCAGTGTCAAAACCAACGCTCCCAACACAAGAACCGGGCCAGCGCCCGCAAGATGTTGATGTCGAAATTGTATCAGTGCGAGCAAGCCAAGCGCGACGCCGAGCTAGCCAAGGTCTACAGCGAGAAGGGCCAAATCGGATGGGGGTATCGCATCCGGACCTACACGCTGCAGCCCTACCGGCAGGTCAAGGACGAGCGGACCAACCACCGTAGCTCGGACGTGGACGGCGTCCTGGACGGCGACCTGCAGGAGTTCATCAACGCCGAACTCCGCCGCCGCGTGTCCAAGCGTAAGTAGACTGAATCGGACAAGAGTGCGCAACGGAGTAGCGGCCGGCGCCTCGCCGGCCGTAGCAGCGCGATGGGGATTGTCGATTTCCGATTTCCGGTTGACGACTGGTCATGGCCCCCGACGCCCTCGCAGGCATCCGCCCATACCGGTGTCGGATTCCTACTTGCACGTTCAGGCGAGAGGGCCTACGAAGGAGTATCATGAACACGATCCGAATGATACAGCGAGGCTTGGTAAAATGAACTTGACCAACAAGAGACGAGCGAAGATGCGGGGCTGGGTACTGGTGATGCTGGCCCTGGGCGGTTGCAGCGGGCCCATGGCGCCCAGCATGGCCATACGATCCGAGGATCGACGAGACTACGATACCGCGATCGGCCACGACGGCCGGTCCAGCAAGGAGGCGTTCCTGCGCTGGCGCGCCGACCTGACGGGCATCTCTTTCGAGGAGGCCCTCATCGCGGACGTCCATCTGCGCAAGAATCCATTCGATGAAGACGACGGCGCAGCGGTCAGTCTCGGCGCCGTGATTTACAACGCCAACTGCCGATCGTGCCACGGCTCCGATGCCGAAGGTGATGGTCTGTATGCCTTGTCCGACCATCCGCCAAAGGACTTCCGCTCGTTCGGAGCCCGCCTGCAGGTTGCGTTCTCCGGCGGGGCCCCGAGTGAATGGTTCGACAAGGTGCGCAATGGGGAAGGCTCTACAGTGCAATACTCCGAGGGCGAGAGCCGGGCCATGCCCGCCTTTGCCGAGAAACTGTCAAACGAACAGATCTGGCTGGTGCTCAACTACCTGGCCAGCTCGGACCGCGAGGCCGATTGACCCCGACCTTCGTGTTGCGGGTTGCACCAAGGGCGGCATAGATCCCGGGGTCCGAAGACATGGGCAAACAAGTTTGCCCATGGCACCCGCCAACTCAACGGTGACGACACAGTAGCAGGTGGATGAGCATGCCAGACCCGATGTGGACTCCTTCCGCGGAACGTTTGAAACGGGCAAACCTCACTGCGTTCATGAAGGAGGTCAACGCCGAATTCGGCCCGGGACTGGCTACCTATTCCGCTCTGTATGACTGGTCCATCGCCGCGCCCGAACAGTTTTGGCCGGCGGTATGGCGGTTCGGTGGGATCATCGCCGACACCATGGGTGATACGGTCGTCCGCGATGCAGACAAGATGCCGGGCGCCCGGTGGTTTCCCGAGGCCCGCTTGAACTTCGCGGAGAACCTACTCCGCTTCCGCGACAATCAACAAGCCCTGGTGTTTTGGAATGAGCAGGGCTGGCAAGCGGTGCTGACCTACGCGGAACTCTTCGATCAGGTCACCCGCCTCGCCGCCGCCCTCCGGGCTATGGGTGTCGCCCCGGGCGATCGGGTGGCCGCCTTCATGCCCAACATGCCCGAAGCGGTGGTGGCCATGTTGGCGGCGGCGAGCATCGGGGCCCTCTGGTCCTCGTGTTCGCCCGATTTCGGCGTCCGCGGGGTGATGGATCGATTCGGGCAAATTGAACCGAAAGTTTTAATCACCGCGGACGGCTATTTCTACAATGGCAAGACCCACGATTCGATCGGGCGGATGACCGAGGTGGTGGACCAGATCCCATCCATCGAGCGGGTCATCGTTGTCGGCTACACCCGCTCCGACCCCGCGATCGGCAGCCTGCGGAACGCCGTCTTGTGGGACGACGTGCTCCGCGGTGGGGCCGGCGCCGAGCAGGAGTTCTGCCGCCTCCCCTTCGATCATCCGCTCTACATTATGTATTCGTCGGGAACCACCGGCGTGCCCAAGTGTATCGTGCACGGGGCCGGCGGAACGCTCATTCAACATCTCAAGGAACTCGTTCTGCATACTGACCTGACGCGCGAGGACCGAATCTTCTATTTCACCACCTGTGGCTGGATGATGTGGAACTGGCTGGTGAGTAGCCTGGCGGTGGGGGCTACGGTCTTGCTGTACGATGGGTCGCCGTTCAAGCCGCAACCGACCGTCTTGTTCGATCTGGCTGAGCAAGAGGGCATGACCATCTTCGGCACCAGCGCCAAGTACATATCCGCGGTGGAGAAGGAAGGGTTGGAGCCGCACCGCACGCACGACCTGTCCTCGTTACGTGCCCTGCTATCGACCGGATCACCGCTCGCGCCGGAGAGCTTCGACTTCGTGTATAGGAAGATCAAGGCGGATCTCTGTCTGTCGTCGATTTCCGGCGGAACGGATATTATTTCGTGCTTTGCCCTGGGTAATCCCATCGGCCCGGTGTATCACGGTGAATTGCAGACCCGCGGGTTGGGGATGGCGGTCGAAGTCTTCGACGATCGCGGACAGGCCATTCGTAGCGAAAAGGGTGAACTGGTCTGCGTAAAACCGTTCCCATCCATGCCGGTCGGGTTTTGGAACGATGCGGACGCTCGGAAATACCACCAAGCCTATTTTGGCCGGTATCCCAATATTTGGCACCATGGCGACTACGCCGAGCTGACCGATCATGATGGAATGATCATTTACGGACGGTCGGACGCGGTTCTGAACCCCGGCGGCGTGCGGATCGGGACGGCGGAGATTTATCGTCAGGTCGAGCAACTGCCCGAGATTGTGGAGAGCTTGGTCGTCGGTCAGGATTGGGAGGACGACGTGCGCGTGGTGCTGTTCGTCAAGCTGCGTGATACGCTCGAATTGAGCGAAGAACTCGCCGAGCGCATCAGGAAGCATATTCGAGCCAATGCAACGCCGCGCCACGTGCCGGCGAAGATCGTCCAAGTTACCGACATTCCTCGCACCAAGAGCGGCAAGATCGTGGAACTCGCCGTCCGCGAAGTGATCCACGGTCGCCCGGTCAAGAACATCGACGCCTTGGCCAATCCAGATGCGCTGGACCAATACCGCGATCGGCGGGAGTTGCGTTCCTAGGTCCGGAGGAGCGACTTCCGCAGTCCGGTACCATCGGTAGCCACATGTCCGACCTGGCCGCCTTCCCCCTCAACCAGGTCGTTCGACGCCAAGGCGTGGCTCGATCTTCTTACACACTTTCCTACACTAAAGACGGTTTGCCGGTCACTTTGCCGTTGCATAGCATTCTATAGAAAGTCGATGGCGCCGGAGGAACGCGCGGCTGGACGCAGCGTTGGAACGGTGTTGTCGCCGAGGGTGAGGGAGGATTCCGTAATGAAAATGCTAGGGTATTGGTTTGGTGCTGTGCCTGCCGCAGCTTTGGTGGTCTGCTGTTGGGGTAATTTCGCCAGGGCAGAAATACAGACAACGCAGGCCGTGGTGCCATCGTGGTCTGCCGGGCCGGGAGCGCAAGGGCTTGCCCTGCTGCCACGTGGCGGAGGTGGTGATGAGCTCTGGGCGGGTGATCCCACCTGCATTCCGCTCGCCAACTCCGCGCAAGTGGGTGCCCAAGGCGGCTTCATGCAGGAGTGTGGCGATGGACAGTGGGTGTCGCTGGCCTATCCCGTACTGACCAGCGGGGAGACGATCGAGTCCCTCAACATCATCCACAACACCAACACCGGGGAGGGCGACCTCTACTTGCTGGGCGATTGCGGCGGGAACCCGGATACCAATAATATCCTCTGGGCCGGCTGTGCATGCATCGAGGGGACCGTCGGCGGTGCCGTCACCAACTATTGCATCGGCGAGCCCCTCGTTGACTCACCTGCCAAGATATGGGTGGTGGCAGTGTTCCGGGACGACTTCTCGTTCGACATCGCCTTCGACGACGGTAACCACGGGCCCGGACACACCTTCGGCAGCCTGCTGGACACCGGCAACTGCGGCGATTGGGACGACTTGAATGACTTCGGCTTTGGCGGTTGTTCGTGGGTTTCGCTGGTCGTTGCGGGCTCTCCCGGCGTGCCGGAGTGCTGCGATTCGCCGGCCCTGTGCGACGGTGATGTCAACGGCGACGGGCTTGTGGATCCCCTCGACAGTGGTTTCATTCTAGCTCGATTCGGCTTGGATGCTTCGGACCCGGCCAATTGTCAAGCTGACGCGAATTGCGACGGGTTGATCGATCCGTTGGACTCCGGTTACGTGCTGGCCCGTTTTGGCGTGTGCAACGAGCCGATCGAATGCCCGATCGGTGGGGGCGTGCCTGGTGAATGCGACGGCGGAGGAGGAGGCTGTGGCGACCCCAGTTGTCCGCCGCCCACCTCTGACTGCTGCGAAGTCCACACCGATCCCGGTTGCGACGCGGTGTGCGGCTCGCCGGACGACGGTGGTGTTGAAGAGTGCGTCTGCACTGTGGACGATTTCTGCTGCAACGTGACCTGGGATTCGGCCTGTGTCGAAATCGTCGAGCTGTTCGGCTGCGCGGACTGCAGCGAGAACAATCCGGACTGTGCCGAATGCGCATCCAACGAAGATTGTCCGCTCCTGGGTTATGAATGCATTGACGGCAGTTGTACCTGCGTGGAAAGCCCACCGGCCAATGACGACTGCGGCGACGCCGTTGCCACAACGATCGGCACCGGTGATTCAAGCAGCTTCGACGGCAACACGACCTGTGCCACCAACGACTGCACTGCCCTGGCGCCGACCGCCGACCAATGGTACGAGGTGACGACCACCGCGACGGGAACCTTCACCGTGGCGCTGTGCGGCACGCCGTCGGTCTTCGGCAACGCGTTCATCGTTCTCGACCAGTCGTGCCCGTGCTCGGGGGTCTTCACAAATGCCACCGACTTCAACCAAACGGATTGTGCGGATGGTAATTGGACGCTCATTTGGAGCGCCCTGCCGGCCGACACCTACTTCTATCCGGTCCTGTCGGAGCTCGGCAGCGAGGGTGATTTCACGGTGACCTTCTCGCTCGACTAGTACGAGAAGTACACGTGTGGCGTAGATTCGCCGTAGGGGGCCAAGGGCAGCAGGGAAGCCCGGCGCGTGATGGGTGACGTGCCCGGCCTCTCAAGCGGTATGGTCAACTGGCGGGGCGTTCGAGGCTCACATCGGACGCTCCGCCTTTCTTATGCCAACCCGGGGCACCGAAACAGAACGACTGGGCGCAATCAGGAACCGGGATTGTCCGCGACCCCAGGCGGGCGTAGGATACTCTGGGCGTCTATGGCGCCGGAGTGACGCACGAATGGACCAGGAGCTGGAATGGTGGTGGTCGGCCCTATTGAGCGGCAGCGGTCTGGTGGTCTCGATTGGGTATCTGCTGTGGGCCCGACGCAGCCGGCGTGGCCACGGACCCACCCGCAACGCGGCCGACCCGAACCCGTTTCTGATTCAGGATCGACCGTGGCGCCGTCTCGGGGCAGCCATTTGCGGGCTGGTGTCCGTCATGTTCTTCGTCGGGGTCAACTTCCTGGATTCCAAACGCGAGCCGGTGACCTACCTGGTCTTCTGGATCGTGGTGTTCCTGCTGATTCTGTGGCTGTGTCTATTGGTTGGCATCGACATCCTGCGGACCCAGCGCCTAAGGGCGGAGCTGGCTCACCAGTTCGAGTCGGCCGGCTTACCGACGGACAAGGCGGGGGCGGATCAACCGCCCCGCGAAGGGGAGTCGCCATGATTCGTCTCCATTGGTGCGCATCGCTGGTCGTCGCCGCTCTTGTCAACCTGGTCGGTTCGTGCACTCCGCCGGAGGCCGGCGAGCTGGCCGACCGGGAAACGGTGGATGTGCAGATCAACGGACATGCATTCCAAGCATGGGTGGCGGACGAACCGGGAGAGCGGCAGCAGGGTTTGATGTACACCACGGCGGAGGAGATGGCCCCGCTCGCGGACGGCACGGAACGGGCCATGCTCTTCGTATTCGACTACGATCAACCCACCAGCCAGGGATTCTGGATGGACAACGTCGTCATCCCGCTGGATATCGCGTTCATCCGCTCGGACGGCACCATCGCTACCATCCGCACGATGGCCCCCCTGGAAAAGACCAGCTACTACTCCGAAGCGAGTTATCGCTACACGCTCGAAGTCAACGCCAACGTCTACTCCCGCCTGGGCATCTCCGTCGGCGATACCGTGCAGATTCCCGAGAGCATCCTAAACCGCTAGCCCTCAGCGGTCGAATCTCCAGACAGCGTGGCGGTGCCCCGCGAGCGCTCCCTCGTGGGAGCACCGACCGTGTGGATGGTCCGCACGCACGACTTCGAGCCTGAAGGTAATCGAGCCCCATAATCGGCTGCGTGGCTACGCCGCCGGCGGAGTTCCTAAGCGAATGCGCATCCTGCTCCTGGATCCAGCCAACTCCCTCCCGGACGGGATCGGCGACCTCATCGCCCAGCAAGGCTGGAGCGTACATTGCTCCTCCAACTACGCCGCCGCCGCCGCCGAAGTGGTCCGAGGGTTATGGGACGGAGTCGTCGTGGCCGATCCCGATTCGTCGATTCCGGGCGACTCGGAATCCAAGACTCGATCGGCCGGGTTCCAACACCTGCTCCGCGTGCTGGAGGCCAATCGTGTAGGTGGCATCCTGGTGACGCCCGAAGGCAACAGCCAGGCGATCGGTGGCGGGTCGCTGGTCAGCGCCGCCCCACGCAGTATCGGGAAGGAAGAGATCCTCGGTCGACTCAACGCCATGTCGGGGTATCAAACACTGGTTCAGCGCATGGAGCGTGAGCTAGACAGCATGCAGCGTCTGGGCAAGCGTCTGAACCAACACTTCAGCGAAGTGGATCAGGAAATGCGCCTGGCGGGACGCTTGCAGCGGGATTTCCTGCCTAAGAAAGTGGACTTCATCGATGGCGTGCGCTTCGCCGCCCTCTATCGACCGGCCAGTTGGGTCTCCGGCGACATCTACGACGTCTTCCGGGTCGACGAAAAGCACGTGGGATTCTACGTCGCCGATGCCGTCGGTCACGGCATGGCCGCCAGTTTGCTGACCATGTTCATCAAGCGCTCCATGGTCCCCAAGCGCATCGAGGGCGACCGCTACGAGGTGCTCGAGCCGTCCGAGACGCTCCAGTTGCTCAACGATTCACTGACCAGCCAGGATCTGCCCAACTGCCAGTTTGTGACTGCGTGCTATGCCCTGCTCAACATCGAGACCCTCGAACTCCGCTACGCCCGCGGCGGACACCCGTACCCGTGCCTGATCTCCGAGAACGGCTACTGCGGGGAACTCAAGAGCGAAGGCGGTCTGATGGGCTTGTTCAAGGGCGAAGAGTTCCCCACCCGTAGCGTGCAACTCAAGAAGGGTGACAAGCTTATCGTGTACACCGACGGCATCGAACACCTCTTCGGTCCGCATCGACGTGGCGGCCCGGACTCCAGCACGTTGGTCGAGGGCTTGCAGACGGCCGCCATGGGCAGCATTTCCGACTTCCTCGGCCGCCTGGATCAGCTACTCGACGAGGAGGACGGCTCGCTCCACCCCCGCGACGACATCACCGTCCTGACCTGCGAGATCACCGGCTAGCGCAAATCGCGAGTTGGTGTCGCGTCCTATCTTTACTTTGCCCCGGCCGAATCGGCCGGGGCGAAAGAGCGCGAACTACAGGCATCCACGTGATCACCACGCCATGCCCCGACGCCAACATAACACCGCGTACCGGTCAGTCGTCGATATCATTCATCGCTTGCAAGAAGGCCGTCATGGTGCCCCCGCGACGTGGTCAGATTCAGTGTTAGTTTGGGTTCGACCTGTTCCCCAGCGGGTGGATTACCCGGTTGGTCGACATCCAGAGGGACGGTGCTGTCCGCGTTCTGCTGGCGGTCGGCTTTCGGCCCCGCGTCCTGGGCCCGCGCGACCGCTGTCGAGCTCAACGGAAGAGCAAACACCATCCGGAGCAACCCGTCGGGGCGAGTCGGTGTGGCTGGATTCATGGCGTGCGTATGGTACCCGATGATCCAGCCGTGGGCGAAGAGCGGGAGCTGCACGCGCCACCCGCGCCGTCGGAAGGAGGCCACCCCGGGCATCCGGCGCCCGGTTGTCGCTGCGGGGTTGGTCGGCGGCTGCACTAAGACTTGCTTCGATCCGCGACATCGGATTAGACTG
>JADFPW010000460.1 GCA_022562105.1 Planctomycetota bacterium | reverse complement strand
GGTTCGAAAGTTCGCCGCTGTTCAGACCGAGCAGACCATCCGCTTGGGCAACTGGATGGACTGGGACAACTCCTACTACACCATGGATGAGGAGAACAACTACGCCATCTGGGGCTTCTTGAAGAAATGTCACGACGAGGGGCTTGTCTACAAGGGCACCGACACCATGCCCTGGTGCCCGCGCTGCGGGACGGGCCTCAGCCAGATGGAGCTGACCGAAGGCTACAAGAACACGGTTCATGCGTCGGTCTTCGTGAAGTTCCCGCTCCGCGAGCGACCCGGTGAGAGCTTGCTGGTCTGGACCACGACGCCGTGGACGCTCACCGCCAATGTGGCGGCCGCCGTCCGATCGGGCATGACCTACGTGAAGGTCCGCCACGGCGACGAGATTTTCTACATCGGCAAGGCCAACTTCGAGAGCGCCCGCAAACACCCCGTCGATGGCGCGGACAAGCAAGACGTGCCCGGCCTGTCGTCCATTCTAGCGACGTTCAAGGGGCGCGGCGGGTTCGAGATCATCGAAGAGCTCGACGGCAAGGCGCTGCTGGGGCTGACCTACGACGGCCCGTTCGACCATCTGCCGGCCTCGTCCGAAGCGGCGGCCGCCCATCGCGTCGTCGAGTGGAACATGGTTACCGAAACCGAGGGGTCGGGGATCGTCCACATCGCTCCCGGCTGTGGAGGGGACGATCACAAGTTGTGCAAGGAGCTCGGCCTGCCCATTGTGGCTCCGCTGGGTGAAAACGGAGAATACCTGACCGGTTTCGATTGGCTGACCGGCCGGAGCGCCGGGGATGTGGCCGACGAGATCATCGCTGATCTCAAGAAGCGCAATCTCCTCGTCGCACGCGAAGCTTACCTGCACCGCTATCCGCACTGCTGGCGATGCGGCACGGAATTGGTCTACCGTCTGGTCAACGAGTGGTTCATCAAGATGGACTGGCGCGAGCGGATCATGGAGGCCACGCGAATGGCCCGCTGGATTCCCGAGTGGGGTCTGGAGCGCGAGCTCGATTGGCTGCGCAACATGAGCGACTGGATGATCAGCAAGAAACGCTATTGGGGACTGGCGTTGCCGATCTGGGAGTGCAGCGAATGCAATCACTTCGAGGTGCTCGGCACGCGCGACGAGTTGCAATCGCGGGCTGTCTCCGGGTGGGAGCAGTTCGACGGCCACACCCCGCATCGCCCGTGGATCGATGGGGTCAAGATCAAGTGTGCCAAGTGCGGCAGTGACTCCGTCTCGCGCATCAAGGACGTCGGTAATCCGTGGCTCGATGCCAGCATCGTCGCATTCTCGACCATGGGCTACTTCCGCGATCGCGACGAATGGGAGCAGTGGTTCCCAGCCGACTTCGTCGTCGAATCGCTGGCGGGTCAGTTCCGCAATTGGTTCTACGCCCTGCTGGCGGTCAGCACGATGTTGGACGGCCGATCGCCGTTCAAGACGCTGTTGGGTCATGGTCTCGTCCTGGACGACACGGGCAAGGCCATGCACAAGTCCGCCGGCAACGCCATCGATTTCGGTGAAGCGGCCGAGACCATCGGCGTCGATGTGATGCGCTGGATGTATTGCAACCATCCGCCCGAGCGCAACCTGCTGTTCGGCCCGAAGCACGCGTCGGAGATTCGTCGTAGCGTCGTGATACCACTGTGGAACGTGTACGCGTTCTTTTGCAACTACGCCGCTCTGGACAAGTTCGATCCAGCCGCTGAGCGAATCCCGGTCCGGGACCGTTCCGACCTGGATCGCTGGATCATCTCCGACTTGCAGCTCTTGATTCAGACGGCGCGGAAGGAGCTGAGCGAATTCAACGTGGCCGCCCTCTGCGGCAGTGCCGAGCGTTTCATCGACAACCTGAGCACCTGGTACGTGCGCCGTTCGCGGCGTCGTTTCTGGAAGAGCGAATGGTCCGACGACAAACGGGCTGCCTATCAGACGCTGTACGAAGTGCTGACCACGCTGAATCAGCTTCTGGCCCCCATCCTCGTTTTCCTGAGCGAGACCATCTACAAGAACCTGGTGGCCGACCAGATGGACGGGTCGCTGGAAAGCGTACACCTCAACAGTTATCCCGAGGCCGATGAATCGCTGATCGATCATGAGTTGTCCGAGCGTGTGGCTGACCTAATCGAGACGGTGTCGATGG
>JADFPW010000156.1 GCA_022562105.1 Planctomycetota bacterium | reverse complement strand
TAGCGACTTGCGGTTACACTCTGTCACGGAACGGCCTCCTTGCCTTCGTATGGTTGAGTCGTCAAAACCCTAATCATACAAGGTCGAGAAGGCCGTCTCTATGCGCAAACCACCTCACACTCGTGAATTATCCAGGCTAGCCGTCGTTGGGTTCTCGAACGTCATCCGACTGTTCGACACCGAGTGGTGGGAGCCGGTGGTGGACCTGCGGGGCCACACCGCGACCATCCACGACGTGCAATTCAGCCCCGACGGCCGCTCCCTGGCCACCGCCTCCAGCGACCGAACGGTCCGCATCTGGAGCACTACGCCGGCCCCCGCGGCCTCCACACCCAAATAATTCGCAATTTTCGTGATTCACATGGCGGGATGACGGCGCCGTTTTCGAGCTACTCCTTGGAAGGCGGTTTCGGGCCGTCGAATGGCACTCTAACGGAGGATTGATCGATGAAACGCACGAATCGCACTGTTTTCACCTGCACCGCCGCCGTCCTGGTCTGCTGCCTGGCCCCACAGGCCGGGGCCCAGACGCCGCTGGGGAGCGGTTTCACGTACCAGGGTCAGTTGCAGGAAGCCGGGGCGCCATTTGACGGCCTGGCCGACTTCGATTTCAGCCTCTGGGATGCCGAGGTGGACGGCAACCAGATCGACTCGACCCTATCGCTCAATGATGTCGTCGTGACCGAGGGCGTCTTCACCGTCGGGCTGGACTTCGGTGTTACCGCCCTCAACGGCGATGAACGTTGGCTGCAGATCAGCGTGAACGCCACGCTGCTCGCCCCGCGACAACGCCTGGCGGGCACACCCTACGCGTTGCAGACCCGCGGCCTCTTCGTCGATGACGACGGCAGCGTCGGCATTGGCACGGACGCGCCGGCGACAACGCTTGACGTGGTCGGGACGGTCACCGCAACGTCGTTTGCCGGCGACGGTTCGGGCTTGACCAACCTGCCGGCCATGGAGGGGTTATGGACCGAGAACGCGGGGAGCATCTTCTACGACGGCGGCAACGTCGGTATCGGGAACAGCGATCCCACCGAGACCCTGGACATTGCGGGCAATCTCAAGGCCGACGGCACCGTGTCGAGTGCAAACTCGATCACCATCGACGGGATCGGCCATACCATCACCTCAACTGCCGACCTGGAACTGCACGTAGGATCGGGGAGCGTTATGCGTCTGGAAGCCGGCGGCAACGTCGGCATCGGAACCAATAGCCCTCAATCCATATTGCAGGTACGGAGCAAGCCAGTTGACTCCGGCGCCTTCAACGCGGAAACAACGGCGGGGGCATTGTTGACATCGGCGACCAATAATGGCGGCGGAATTCCCGCCGCACCTGAAGCAGCCCTAGTACTGGCCAGAGAGGGTGTGACCGGGCAGGCTTTTGCCAACTATGCTCGCTTTGACCTGAGTCGTTACGAGGATAGCGGCTCCGAGTCGCGATCTCAGCTCGACATTCGTTTGAGTTACGGTCGGCTAGACGCTGGAAATGAAGAGAACAACACACCCACTGTCTTGAGCCTGCGATCCGACGGCAGCGTCGGCATCGGGACGACCAGCCCGAGCGCTACGCTCGACGTGGTGGGCACAACCGAACTCAACGGCGATGTCAACATCAACGGCTCGGTAACGGCTACGTCGTTCGTTGGCGATGGGTCCGGGCTGACCGGAATCAGCTCCCTGTCCGCCCCTGGCGGAGGTCCTGTGAACGCGCTCCAGATCGACGATGACGGCAATGTTGTAACGACTCACCCAGTAACGATCGGCACTTCCGCCGCCGGATCCGCACTGCTCACCATTAGAGACTATGGGTTCCCTCATTCCATTGAGATCCTGGACTTTGATGGTAATACGGTGTTCTCGGTCGATGGAGACGGTTTGACAACCACAGCGTCGCTCGAGGTCAACGGTTGGACAACCACGCAGGTGCTCGAGATCACCGGCGGTTCGGACATCGCCGAGCCGTACGACGTCGCTCCTCATGGTCAATGCGAACCCATCCCGGGGATGGAGGTCAGCATCGATCCCGATCGACTGGGCAAAATGCGGGTCAGCGGCTTGGCCTACGATCGCAAAGTGGCCGGCATCATCAGCGGGGCCAATGGGGTCATGCCCGGCTTGACGTTGACCCAGAAGGGCACGGTCGCCGACGGTGCATTGCCTGTGGCCAGCGTCGGCCGCGTCTGGTGCTGGTGCGACGCCGATACGGGCGGACCGATCCACGCCGGCGACCTGCTGACATCCTCCGACACGCCCGGTCACGCCATGAAAGCTAGTCAGCGCGCCCGCAGCCAAGGGGCGATCATCGGTAAAGCCATGTCCTCGCTGAGCACAGGCCGAGGGATGGTCCTGGTCCTGGTTTCATTGCAATAGATCGCGGTTGTCTTCGGCAGACCCATGAGAATAGGAAACACGAAAATGAATATCACAATGACAAACGTCCAGCAGAACCGGGTACCGCATAGCAGCGAACGGCACGCTCGGATCGATAACAGCGCCAGGGCATCCGGCAGAGTTCTAGTGGCACTTACCCTCGCCGCGTGCCTTTGCGGACCGATGAACAGCCGAGCCCGAGGGCAAACGTACGTCAGGCCGTCCGGCAGCTTCTCCCCAAACGCAGACGTCGTCCTCCGCCCGTTCAGGCTGGTTGAGTCGGCCATAGTGGCCGACCGTCTTAACAATCGTATCATCATTAACGCGGGAACCTACAAAGAGGCGTTCATTGCAGACAAGCCCTGCATCCTTGAATCGTCATTCGATGGCGCGGTCACGATCGGCGATCTGTCCGCCGAAGCGACCACGACTCTCAAGATTGCCACTTTGAACACGCACTTGTTCGGCGACTTGATTGTCTCTGACGGCACCTGGCACGACGAAACGCGCGCGGTCCACATAGGCGAAATCTGCGCCGCGAGCGACTGGGACGTCGTCGCATTCCAGGAAATCTGGGACGATGACTTGTTCTTCGGTTATGATGGCCAGCCAGGAATCTGGCCCATTTCGGGTTTCCCGGATGACGACCATGGTACCTTACTCGACTGCGTTGGTTGCATAAACTCAGGACTAGCCATCATGAGCAGATTAAACATTGACTATTTTGGTCAGCGGTTCTTCAGTGCGTGCGACGGGAATCCTTGCGAGCTACCAGATTGTCTGTCGGCCAAGGGTTGGCTCGAGGCCAGAATGTTCAAGGATGGGTTCCATATCGCCATCTTCAACTCCCATACGCAGGCTGGAAATGATTCTGACGAGGCGGTTGCACGGTTGTTCCAGGTGGTTTGCATGTTGTTGAGGGCCCTCGAGCTGCGCGACGAATTCCCTGAAATAACCATCGTGATCGTGGGTGATCTCAATATACGCGGCGAGTCTGACGAGTACATGTCCTACGTGAACCTCTTCCTTGGTGACTATCCGCTAATCGAGGAACTCTATGGAATTTTCGTCGCGGCAGCCGTTGAACTGGCTTTCGAGGACCGTCTTGAAGAGCTTGCGGGTTTTTGGGATGGAGCGCGCAACGTCCCTGGATTCGACGAGGCCGAACACTATACCAATAGCTCGGAGAACTTGCTGTCTCTTTGCTTTGACGAAGATACTTTCGACGCGCGATTGGACTACGTCATCACTATTCCGCCTCAAGATGGCAGCGCTACCGTGATTCCAGTGGCCGTCAAGGTCTTCCCGTTTCGCAGCGAAAACCTGACGGGTGAGTGCTCTGAAGGCGACTACGATCCGCTCACCTCGAACGAGAAATCAGATCACTGGGCCGTTGAGGCAGAGCTCAAGTTCTATCGCAACTAGATTCGTGTGACGTGGAAGTTCGCCCACTGGGAACTTCGATGAAATGAAGCAGAAGAAACACGCTCTGGAGGCACAAGTCTCCGGAAGATCAAACTGGAAGGTATAGACCGATGAAAGACAAAGTAACGAAAACGATGATCGGCCTGGAAAGGGAAAATAAGATGAACGCGGCTCCCGAGAGACGTTGGCAGCGAGTCGGTTCGACATGCAGGGTGGTGGTTCTGGGCGTGTGTTGCCCGTTTCTCCTGACCGCCCTGGCGACCGGCAACGGGCCCGGCCGGCGAGGCGCCGACTTCGACGTCTCCTGGTACACGATGGACGGCGGCGGCGGAACCAGTAGCGGCGGAGACTTCGAGCTTAATGGCACCATCGGACAACACGACGCGTCGACCGCCATGACCGGCGGTGAATTCGTGCTGACCGGCGGTTTCTGGCCTGGCGTTTCCGTCAGTGAACCCGAGCCGGAACCCTGCGAAGGCGACGCCAACGGCGACGGTGCGGTCGATCCGCTCGACAGTGGTTACGTACTCGCTCGCTTCGGTTGCCCGGTAGGTAGCGGCGATCCGAGTTGCGACGCCGCCGACGTCAACGGCGACGGTGCGGTCGATCCGCTGGACAGCGGTTTCGTCCTGGCCCGCTTCGGGCCGTGTGAGTGAGGGGACGCAGCGACGAAGGAAGGGAACAACAGGTGGGTGGCCCACCTCTTCAGAGGTGGGGGACACGAATACGGTGACGGAATTCGCGTTCCCCAAGGCTAAAGCCATGGGCCACCCAACAACGCCGGGAAGGCGCGTCGGCCCCAGGTCGTCTGGCTAGCGCACCAGAACGGGAGCAATGCTATCCTCGCCGAAGATCTCAACCAACGCTGATTCATCAATGTGGATGCCGGAGTTGCCGCTGATATTCAGTGTTCCGGCGATGATGACACCGTAGTAGTCACTCGTGCCGACCAGGGTGACCTCGGTCTCCGGTGCAATCACCGTGCCGTAGAAACCCGCCGTGCCCGTGAGGACCAGTTCGGCGCCGGTGGAGTAGATCGTCAGGTTACCCGGGTCCTGGGTCGCATTGATGATCCCGCCTCCGGTGAAGCTGGCGTTTCCCGATACGAAGATTTCGGTGGGGCCGTTGACGGTGATGGTCGACTGACCCGTCATGCTGGCCGAGGTGAAGTAGTAGGTTCCGCCATCGAGGGTGAGGTTCTCCATGCCGTGCAAATTGAGATCCCATTCACCGTTGAACGGGTCACCCCCTCCATCGGTGAGCCCGATGGAGGCGTTGTCGTTGTTCAACATGGCAGCGTCCATGTCAAACATCGGCGGGATCATGTTTTCCGACTGGTCATCCACCACGCCCCACACTTCGTAGGCTCCGCCCGCAATGTCAATGTCGTAACCGTCACCGTACATCACGTCGCCGTAGATTTCGACTGACCCGTTCAAGTCAATGTCCGCATTGCTACACAGATCCCCGTTGGGGTAGAGATCGTTCGTGCCGTAGGGGCCATCGTCGGGGTTGTAGCTGTCGGTGTAGATGTTGCCATTGCCGGTGATTCCATTCAATCCCCAGACGCCGCCGCAGAAGCCGCTGCCGAGGGCGCCGACCGCTTCGCGCCCGATGTCCGTCGTACCGACGCCGATCACGTGGGCAAACAACAGCCCCTGATTGAGGCGGTTGGCCACTACGCGGATTGCGTTGGGTCTCACCGTCTCCCCGCCGATGGCGGGAGTGAACACCAAGTCCACACCACTCCAGTAACCGACTGTGGCAACGATTTCCTCATCAGTGACGGTTGCACCGGCTACGCCGTTGTGTTTGGTGGTGTCTCGGGCCCGAGTTTCGGCCTCAGCGTCCCCAATCTCCAGGGCGCCGGCGCCGGCGAGGGCACCGGCATCCACGGCGTTCTGCATCTCACCACGTGAGTTGAAGATGAAGCCGGTATCTACCGCCAGCGCTACGAAACCCATTAGGACGATAAACAGCACGGCCACCAAGGGCGCCACGGCGCCGCGATAACGAGTTGATCCGTACATGGTTTCCCTCCGGTACAAAGTGACTGCTCGCACCCGCCCGACGGCGTAACCTGCTCCGTATGCGGGCCACGCTCGACCGTGCGATGATGAGGCCTTGGGCTGTGTCCACCCGGCGTTTTCGGCTCGTTGTGGGGGCCACGGATACCCAAGTAGAGAAGATACGATACGCTTCGCGCGGAAGGCAAATGCCAAATCGTGCGGCGGGCGAACACGTCCGATATGAGCGTGCCACAAGATGAACGGCCTACAAGTCGGGCGCGGGCTTCCCGAGTGCGCCGCGCACTTCCACTAACCAGCGCTTGCACTGGTCTCGATGATCCGGATTGGACAGGCTCTGATAGACCTTCTCGAGATGCCCCTCGGCGGTCTCGTACTGCTTTAGATCGCGGGCGTGGATGATGCCCAGAAGCAGCCGAATTTCGTTCCCTTCGCGGCCCTGACCGTAGGACTTCAGGTAGCGTTCAAACGCCGCCGCAGCCTGGGCAAAGCGCCCGGTGGCATAGAACTCCCGGGCGATCTGAACCTGTTGTCGATCGGCGAGGCACTGCCGGGCGTCGACGCTGACCAGGGTTTCATACAGGCTGGCGGCTTCGGCCACTCGTTCGCGGCCGAGCTGCTCGTTTATTTGCCCTCTCAATTCGGTGACCCGATCCATCTGGGCGCTTTGGGCGTCTGATTGCACCTGCGAGGCCTCCACCGGCCGAGCGACCCGGCCGTGTTTGGCTTGAGCCCGGGCTTCCGGAGACGCCATGGCCGACGCGAACGCCCGCCGCCGATTCCACCGATCCATCAGGGCAAGCAGGTCGAACTGATCGCGGGGCAGGGCGCGGATCAGGAGCAGCGTCAGCGTGGTGGCAAAGCCGAACAGGTACCCAGCCAAGTGAGCGCTGATCGCCACGTTCCCCGCCCCGCCAACCGCCGGAGCGAGCACGTTATCCCACAGGATGATTTTGAGCCCGATGATCAGCATGGCGGGCACTTCGATGAATCCGATGAAGAACAGCATGTACATGACCAACACCCGACTGCGCGGAAAGAGAACCAAATAGGCCGTGGTGACCGCGGCGATCGCCCCCGAAGCGCCCAACATGGGAGCGGTGGAGACGACCACGAAGCCGACCGCTGCAAAGACGCCGCCGGCTAGGTAAAAGACGACGTAGGTCCAATCGCCCATCTTGGCGTTGACCGCGTTTCCAAACACCCACAGGAAGAGCATGTTTCCGATCAGGTGCCACCCGTCCCCGTGCAGGAATTGATAGGTGAAGAACTGGTAGACGGCCGGATAGGCGGCGTTGAGGGTGAGGATCCGGCTCTTGAACTCGGCCGTCTGCGCCGAGCCCAAGAGGTCCAGAACCAGGAAGGCCAGCACGTTGATGGCCAGCAAGACGTAGTTGCCCATCGGCGTGCTGCGAATGTCGGCTTCGGTGCGGATGGGGATCAGAGCCATGGGTCTACTCTAGTGTCCGGCCAAGTCGCCACCAACGGAGCCGCGATCGTGAGAACCGAAGACTTCAGCGGAGCAAGCACTAGGGACACGTATCCAAACGGGCCAGGATGAAGCCCACATCGAGCGGATTGATCACTCCGTCCCCGTTGGCGTCGAGCAACGCATCACACGGCGGCTGGTTGCAGAACGAGCCCAGCACGGTGAAGACGTCGAGACCGTCGACCAGACCGTCCTGGTTGACGTCCCCCGGACATTCGGGGGCCCGGGCGCCGGTTTCAAGGTCTCCGGTGACCACCAGGGCGAAACCTTGCGTGTCCACGTTGACCGCGGTCGCTTCGACGGTGACCGTGTAGGTTCCGCGGGTGGGCATCGTCCGGTGAACCTGTTCGACATTATTGATAGCGTCCGCGTCGCCGCCCTCGTCGGATTGACCGTCCGCGAAGTGGTTGCCCCGGTAGGTTGTCCCATCCGGAGCGACGACCACCAGGTCGAGGTCATTCACCGGAGCAAACGCCGTCCCCATGGTGGCCGGGGCGTCGGTCCATACCAGCGTCACCCGCAACGGCTCCGAGTCGGTGAGCACCTCGATCGGATAGGACATCGCGTCTCCTGTGGAAAGTCCATCGGCATTGCGAACGTCCGTGATGAACAGCGTGCGAGCATCCTGGCGAAAGTAGAGCGAATCGTCCAACAGCAACCGACCCCACCCTTCGCCATCGCTGGGGTATCCCTCAATCCCGGTCATGTCCCGGGCGGCGTTGAGCAGCGTAGCCTTGAGCAGGGCCCCGCTCGGCGTCATTTCGTCACCGATGGTGGCTTCGCCACTGGGATAGAATCCTTCCATGTAGTACTGTCGAGCAAGCAGCCCGGATCCGGCGATCAACGGGCATGCATACGACGTACCGGTGACCGAACGCCAATCGCACTCGGTGAACGACGACGCCGACCAGGTGCCGCATCCCGGGGCCAGGATGTCCGGCTTGCGCCTCCCGTCGTCGGTCGGTCCGCCTCCTCCAATGCAATGGTCGTTCTCGTCCGGGGTATCGCCCGATGCCGCCACCGCCAGGAGATTCTTGGCATTCTCCGGCGACTTGAGCGATGAGCCGTTGGTCACCGCGAAAACGACCAGGGCATCCTCGTTCTGCCAGGTAAATCGGTCTACCTGTTCGGACCAGGTGGTGTATTCCGTGGTCGAGTCGTCACCCCAACTGTTGCTATGCACGCCTGCCCCGTCGTTCTGGGCGTCCAGCAGACGGTCGAACAGCGACTCGGGATTGATGTTGATGTCCGGGGCGCTGGAGTAGCTGAGCCGGGCGGCAAAAGCGATCCCGTCGCGAAAGTCGGCCACACCCCAGGTGCCCGAATCGCCGACGTACGTACCGGCCACGTGCGTGCCGTGGGCATCGCTGCCCAACGCACCGCGATATCCCACCACTTTTCGGTGCCCCGGTCCGATTTCGACCTCGTCGGCAAACACGCAATGCTCCACATTGACCGGCCAATCGATATGGCCACCGACCTGGCCTTCGCCGTGGAGCCCCTGATCCCAGATCGGCGTCTGGTCGAGTTGGTTGCTCTGAATGACCCACTCGTTGGTGTCGTTCCGCCTCGAAAGCTCAGGCGCCTCCTCGATGAACAGGACGCCGTCAATCTCACGCAGCTCGGCGACGCGATCGAGATCAGTGACCACGCTGACCATGCGGGACGCGGTCTTGCCCCGCACACCGGGACGCCCATCCTCATCACGTGAATCATGCATCACAGTGGCCCCGCGCTGGGTCAACTCGGCCAGCACCGTAACGGAGTCGACGTCGTCGAAGTAGCTCACCACCAGTTGCGATCGACCGGCGGCCCGCTGGGCGATGCGCGCGGCGGTGACGAACGGGCGCTGGCCGATCGTCGGATCCAGCCGCCACTCCGAACGGTACCATCCCAACCAGCGTACGAATCCCAATTGGGCCAACTCGGCGACGGCTGGATCATCGAGACGGACAACGTAGGCGTTCATCGGCAGGTACGGACCGATCTGCGCGCCGGTGGCAGACAGGGCGGTTCGTCGCGCCGGAGTCATCGGTCCATCGAGTTGCAGAACGTATCGCCCGTCGGGGTCCAACGGCCCATCGGCGTCGGCCAGCAGGTTGGGTTCCGCGTCCGTATTGATGGTTCCTGCCCGGAGAAATAGCGACGATGCCCGGTGTGGGTCGGTCTGTTCGGTCCCCGTCGCTACACCGCATAGCAGCACGACGACGGAGCCCGAGACGATCTGGTGGCAGATACTTCGCATGGCAACTCCAACATCCGTTGACGCCTCATTCTAGCATAGAGTCGGCCGGATGGTGATAGGACCGCTGATCGGGCAATCAGGGACAATTGTTTGGTCAGGCGTACTTTGACGGGTGGCACGGTCTGGTACTCCAGGCCGTGGGCGGGGCAGATTGCCGATCCAGCGTTCTCCTCGGCCTGGAGTACCAGACCGTGCCACCCATCGTGTCTCCACCCAGCGACCACTAGTCCACGAAGGTGGCCAACATCGGCGTAGCGTAGTCTGGGCGGTCCGCAGAACGGGTGGGGACGCCGAGGTAGGCCAGGGTATCGGCCAGGATGGCCCGTACGCCCGGGGCGGCGACCTTCCGGCCGTAGTATCCGATCGCCGGATTTGGCCTGTGGACCATGATGAGCACCACGATTTCCGGATCCTCGGCGGGGGCAGCGGCGATGAACGAGCTGACGTACGCGT
>JADFPW010000459.1 GCA_022562105.1 Planctomycetota bacterium | reverse complement strand
CGCCGGTCGGTTTGGAGGGTGCAGTCCACCGTCCCGAATCCCTCCGGGGCGTTGGCGTAGGTACGCAGGGCCTGGGGGCGATCGTCGTAGCTTTCCTCGAGTATCTCGTTGGGTGGGCGATGATAGGCCAGCGACTCACGCACATAGTGAGTCCCTGTTTCGACCCGCAACATCCAGTCGCCGACCACGATGACCGGGGCCACGACCAACAAAGAAGCCAGCACGCGGAAGGAGCGGACCTTACGCTTCTCGCGCCGTACGGCTAACCCGATGTAGAGTGTTATAGCCGAGATTGGAATCATGCCCAGGATCCACGCGAAATGGGTGCGTGAGTATCGGCCGAGCAGGGTGTGGTGATCGCGGGCGACCAGTTCGACGACGTTGCTGGGGATGATCCACAGAAGCACGTTGGCTAGAGCAACGACCGCGAGTAGTACGTTCTGCCGGGTGGGTTTCATTGGATCGCTTCTCTCCTCGATGGTGAATGAGATCCGCCGGTTTGACCGGCCGGGCTCCGCGCGGACTGAAGTCCGCGGCTCGTTGGATCTCGAGCCATCTCATCGACGTCTTCCGATAGGTGACTGCTGCTGCGTCAGCGATCAGCGTTGCTTCGCCAATTGGCGGAGTACCGTCTGGAGGATTCCGCCGTTTCGGTAGTATTCGACTTCCACGGCCGTGTCTATGCGCGTCTTTACCGAGAAGCTGGTGGAGACCCCATCCGCATTCGTCGCTCGAACGGTGAGCTCCTGGCCTGGTGCCAGTTCATCGTTGAGGCCCTGGATGTCGTAGTGTTCGTGACCGGTCAAGCCGAGCGACTCACGCGTGTCGCCGTCCTTGAATTGCAGCGGAAGTACACCCATCCCGACCAGATTGGCTCGGTGAATCCGCTCGTAACTCTGAGCGATCACCGCCCGAACGCCCAGCAGCAGTGTCCCCTTGGCTGCCCAATCGCGCGATGAGCCGGTACCGTATTCCTTGCCCGCCAACACGAGCAACGGTGTACCCTCCTCCCGGTAGCGCATGGCGGCATCGAATATGGTGGTCTGATCACCACTGGGAAGATGGATGGTCATTCCGCCGTCGGTGCCGGGAGCGAGCAGGTTGCGAAGGCGAATGTTGGCGAACGTGCCCCGGGTCATAACCCGATCGTTGCCTCGCCGCGACCCGTAACTGTTGAAATCCGGCGGATTCACGCCGTGATCCTGCAGGTGCAGGCCGGCCGGCGAATCCGCGGCGATGCTCCCGGCGGGTGAAATGTGATCGGTGGTGATGGAGTCGCCGAGCATCACCAGAACCCTGGCCCCCGTGATCTCGCCGATGGGGCTCGGTTCCGGTGCCAAGTCGACGAAGAACGGCGGCTCCTGAATGTACGTGCTCTTCGAGTCCCAGGCGAATACATCCCCCTCGGCCCCGGTGATCGCATTCCAGCTCGAGTTTCCGGTCAGCACGTCGGCATATTGCTTGCGAAACAGTTCCGGGCCGACGCTGGCAGCCACGGTGTCGGCGATCTCCGTGGAGGTGGGCCAAATGTCGCGCAAGTAGACCGGCGAGCCTTTCTTGTCCGATCCCAATGGTTCGGTGGTCAGGTCGATGTTGGTGTTGCCCGCCAGGGCGTAGGCGACCACCAACGGTGGCGAGGCCAGGTAGCTGGCCTTGACCAACGCATGGATGCGACCCTCGAAGTTGCGGTTGCCGCTGAGCACCGACGCCGCTACCAGATCGTGCTCGCTAATCGCCGCGGACACCGCCTCCGGCAGCGGACCGCTGTTGCCGATGCAGGTCGTGCAGCCGTAGCCCACCGTGTGAAACCCCAACGCATTCAGGTACGGCGTTAGCCCGGCGTCATCCAGGTAGTCGGTCACCACGCGCGAGCCGGGTGCCAAACTGGTCTTGACGAATGGCTGCACCTTCAGCCCGCGCTGGACCGCGTTCTTGGCCAGCAGGCCGGCCGCGATCATCACCGACGGGTTGCTCGTGTTTGTGCAACTGGTGATAGCAGCAATGACCACCGAGCCGTGGGACATCTCCCAGTCGGTATTGTTGAAGCGGACCGTAGCACGCCGACCCTGGGCTTCGTCGTCCAATGCAAAGCCGCGCTTATTGAGCGGGGCGCTCAACGCGGCCTGAAAACTCGATTTCATATCCGTGAGCAGTA
>JADFPW010000155.1 GCA_022562105.1 Planctomycetota bacterium | reverse complement strand
TGACGCCAAGATCGCGTGGTACGAAAGCGACGGGGGCTCGCCGCCAAGCTTCACCGAGCGCGTGATTTCGACCACCGCTGACCAGGCCTTTTCCGTTTTCGCGACGGACATGGACGGCGACGGGGACACCGATGTCCTCTCCGCGTCATGCTCTGACGACAAGATCGCGTGGTACGAAAGCGACGGCGGCTCGCCCCCGACCTTCACCGAGCGGGTGATCTCGACCACCGCCGGGTGCGCGGTTTCCGTTTTCGCGACGGACGTGGACGGCGACGGGGACACCGACGTCCTCTCCGCGTCAGAAACTGACGACAAGATCGCGTGGTACGAAAGCGACGGCGGCTCGCCCCCGACCTTCACCGAGCGGGTGATCTCGACCACCGCCGACTCCGCTTTCTCCGTTTTCGCGACGGACGTGGACGGCGACGGGGACACCGACGTCCTCTCCGCGTCATGGAATGACCGCAAGATCACGTGGTACGCTCACGGCTGCGAAGGCGACGTCAACGCCGACGGACTAGTCGATCCACTCGATTTCGGCTTTGTACTCGCCCTCTTCGGCTGCGACGTCGGCGCCGGCAATCCGAATTGCGACACCGCCGACGTGAACGGCGACGGCCTCGTCGATCCACTAGACAGCGGGTTCGTCCTGGCCCGGTTCGGGACTTGCGACTGACGGAGAAGGGACCAAGGAACCAAGGGGCCGAGGGGTCAAAGTACCAACAGAACCGAGCCGCGACCGTGAGGGGCCGGTATCGCCTTGTCCAGCCGCCGCGTTGACGAGCCACCCATTTCCACTATAGTGGCCGCCTGTCTGTCCGGTGATGGCCCCTGTGTAGTCCTCCTTCTCCGAAACACAGCTATCGCGGCAGGTGGGTTGGAATCGGTTCGCCCGGCCGGGCCTCGGCGCGGAGTCCCCAGCGCCGATGGGTATCCGTGCGCTGCGGCCTGGAGAATACGTCACTATGTGCAACGATATGGGTTCAGCGCGGAGCGCCTCGGCTGGTCGGTTCACTTTTCTCATCCTCATGGCAGGCGCTGGCCTGATGATCGCCGGGCCGGTTTCTCCGGCTCTGGGTCAAGCAGCCGGGAGCCCGGTGTCCGGTTCGTCATCGTCGGCGGACGATGGGCTGCGGTCGCTCTACGAGAACTTCCTTCACTTTGCCCGTCTGGGGCGGTTTGACGCGGCTGACGCCTATGCAGGCAGCCTGTTAGCCCACGGCGACCTGACCCCGATCCGCCTGCTGGAATTGGCGGATAGCGACCCGCGCAGCATCGACACGCTGACGTTCCTGGTGGCCAATTCGACGGTGGGGGACAACGCCGCCGCGGTTCTCGAGGTGATTCGCCAGGGCGAGTTCGAGCGGCGCCAGGATCGCGACCGAATCCAGGCCAACGTCGAAAAGCTCGGCGGCCATCCGCAGATGGAGTTCAACGCCATTCAACGCCTGCAGGAGTCGGGCGAGTACGCCGTCCCCTGGATGATTCAAGCCCTCATGGATCCAGCTCGATCCGACCTGCATCCGAGAATCGTTAGCGCCCTCCCGAAACTCGGGAAACCAGCGGTCAGCCCGCTGGTCGCCGTGTTGGACACCTCCGACCCCGCCCTTCGACGTTTTGCCGTCGATGCCCTCGGCGAAATCGGATACCCGCAGGCCCTACCCTACCTGGGCCGGCTTCTGGCGACGCCCGACCTCCCGTCCGACTTGGCTGAGGCCTGCGTGGAGGCGATCGATCGCATTGTCGGGCGACGCGGATACCGGGCCGATCTCGCCCCGGCGGGTCAGTTTGTGGCCCTGGCCGATCAATACTACCGCGAGGCGGGTTCCGTCCGGGCCGACCCTCGCTTGGAATGGGCCAACGTGTGGCGGTGGGACGCCGACGCCCAATTCCTCGATCATGTGACCGTATCTCGAGACATCTTCGGGCCGGTGATGGCCATGGATTGTTGCAACAACGCCCTCGATCTGGAATCCGGCAACGTTCCCGCCCTGTCGCTGTGGCTGGCGGCCAATGTTCGTCGAGAAGCCAGACTGGGGTTCGATGTTGAGAGTGGCGATCCGAATGAGCAGGCCGCCCCGGACGAGTCCCGACCCGATGACTTTCCCCGTGCGATCTACTTCTCGCGCACCGCGGGACCGGCCTACTGCCAACGCGTATTGGCCCGGGCGGTCCGCGACCATGACGCCGATGTGGCCTTGGGAGCGATCGCCGCGTTGCGAGCGGTCGCCGGTTCATCGTCGCTGATTGGTGATGCCTCCGGTCAGGAGCCGCTGGTTCAGGCGTTGCGGTTTCCCAATGCCCTGGTGCGTATCAAGGCTGCATTGGCCCTGGCGGAATCGCTGCCCCGGTCGCCGTTCTATGGATCCGAAACGGTGGTGCCCACGCTGGCGGCTGCAGTTCTGCAAACTCGCGGGTTGGGAATGGTCGTCGTCGATCCGGACGAAGCCGCCCTCAACCGCCTGCTCGAGGGTCTCGGAGCTGAGGGTGTTCGTGCGGTTGGTCACTCGTCATTCTACCCGGCACTGGACCGCGCCCGCCGTGAATTGGACTGGGTGTCCGGGTTTGTACTGGCGAGCAATTCGGCCGGGCCCGATGTCCACGACGCCATTGGGGTACTTGACCAGGACGCCGACCTCCGCAACGCCCCGGTGATCCTCCTGTCCAACCCGTCTGACGAAATGCGTATGGACGATCTGGCCGCCACCGACGATCGGATCACCCGTCTCGACGCCGCGGCCGATGCTGCCGTGGTGATCGCCCGTCTCGACGCGATCGCCGGGGCAGTGGGTTCGTACCTGGACGACCAGGGTTTGGCCCTGGACATGGCCGTTCAAGCTGCCCACGCCTTGCGACTGGTGGCCGTCGACGGCCGCTCCGCGCTTGACCCCCATGGGGCTGAGTACGCCCTCATTCGGGCCCTCCAAGTCGGCGGGGATGAGAACTTGCAAGTGGCCGCTGCGGACGCATTGGCAGGGTTGGCCACCGCCCAGCCCCAGCACGCATTGGCCGTCGCAGCGACGGACGCGGGGAACACGCGCTCCCTGCGCGTAGCCGCCTGTGCCGCCCTGGCCGAGTCAGCCAAGCGTAACGGCAACCTACTCGACGAGCCGGAGCTCAACGCCCTGATCAACATCGCCATCGACGAGGCCGACCTGACTCTGCGTACTGCAGCCAGCCAGGCGACCGGTGCCCTCAACATTGCCCCGGACACCGCGAGTGAGGTCGTTCGTCGCTACCGAAGCTGACCCCGGCGGGCGGCGCACCGGGTAGGGCAGGTCGTCGACCTGCCTTCACCATTAGGCGCGTAGGCCAAGGCCACAACCTGCCGACAGCATGAGCGGGGACCATCTTGGGGCTCGGAACGGACATTCCCGACGAGATGGTGGTCATGGGCCACCCCGGGCGGGTGATCCGAGCCGCCACCGACCGCGACCGGGCGTACATTTCGCACGTCATTGACAGCTAGCGGTTCGTTCCATCCCCACCGGACTACCAATTGAATTCGCTACGGCGGCCTTTATCCCCGTCGGGCGCCGTTGGGGCGCTCCGCACGGGTGAGAAGCGATACTATCGGACGCGGAGGCGGATTCCCGCTCACCACCGACCCGACGATTCAGCAGCGCCGAAATCGCGTCGATGGAGCTATCGGCCGCGCACGTCGAAATACAGTACGCGGATCCTGATTGCGGATCTTGTCTTTGGACCGTGCCTCAACGATGGGGACCGTGAAAAGTGAACCCGCAGCAGTTTCAGCGGGCCGTGAGTCCCCGACCCCACGAGTATGCAGTTAAAACGTCAACACCATGCCATCTCGTCTCGCAAAGGGCGTCGTTGGGGCGAGCCCCCTTGGCCAGGAGTCCGATATGGTAGCTCTCATTCAGAAGCTACTGCTTGACTTGATCGAATCGAGCGCCGGCACAGAGGCGGCCTGCGAAGTCGGGCCTTGGGCGGAAGTTCGCGATCCGTTTGTGACCAACGTTCCGCTGGCCAGTGTGGTTGCGGCTAGAGAATGAACATGACCATCGGCCGAAAAATGGGATTGGGTTTCGGGGTTCTATTGGCCCTTGTGGTTACGCTGGCCGTCGTCGTTCTGTTCAACTTGTCTACCATGAATCGCCAATTCTCCTTCGTCATCCAGCATGACGCCCCGGTCATTGCGAACGCCAGACATCTGTCAAAGCTGGTTGTGGACATGGAGACCGGGCAAAGGGGTTTCGTCATCACTGGCGAGGACGAGTTCCTGGAACCCTATGACAACGCCCTCGCATCCTTTGCAGACTTGCTCAACGAAGAAAAGGCACTCGTCAGCGATAACCCTGCACAGGTCAAGCTGCTGGAGCGGATTGATGCCTCCGTACAAGAATGGCAGAAAGAGGCAGCCACGCCAGAGATCGCCATGCGAAGGAAGGTTGGCAATGCCGGGCGTGATGCCTACCGCTTGCAGAAGGTTCTTTCGCAAGGCGTGGGCAAGCGCCTCATGGACGAGTTTATGGCTCTCGGTCATGAGATCGAAGTTGCCTTCTCCGAGCAGGGAGATTGGGAGGGTGCGTATGCCGTTGAGATCATCGAGAACTGCATGGCCGATAGAGAAGATGGTCAGCGGGGCTTCCTGATTACCGGACGAGAGGAGTTCCTGGACAAGTACCATGCCGGGGAACAGAACAAGTTGCCGGAATACTTTACCAGATTGCGAAGTCTCATTTCTGACAGGGGCCGTAGAAACGAGCTGTCGGAAAGAGTGGATCGGTTGGAGGAACTAACCGCCGAGTGGAGCCGCCAAGCTGCGGAACCAGAAATCAACGCTCGCAGGGAAATGAACAAACATCCTGAGTCTATACATGATGTAGCGGCTCTGCTTGCGGCCGGAACAGGTAAGAGAATACTCGACCGCATAAGAGAAGACTTCAGCAAGTTCATCGAGGAGGAGGAGAGATTGACGGCGATACGGTTCGCCAGCGCGTCGCAAGCATCGCGTAGCACAACAAATACTACCATCCTGCTCGCCCTCTTGTCCGTGATCTTCGGTGGGATCATGGCGACGAAGATCACGCGAGGAATAACGAAACCTGTCCGCAGGCTCGCGGGCGCGGTGGAAATGGTCGCGAAAGGTGACCTTGCCCAAGAGATGGAGATCACATCCAAAGATGAGATAGGGGTACTATCGAGGTCGTTTAATCTGATGGTAGGTAATCTGAAGCGACTGGAAGAGGATCGCGAGCAGAGTGCGGAGCGGCTGGGGCGAGCCATACAAGCCGCCGATTCCGCCAACCAAGCCAAGAGCGAGTTCCTGGCCAACATGAGCCATGAGATTCGAACGCCCATGACGGCCATCGTCGGGTTCGCCGAGAACCTGCTCGACGCCGACCAATCAGAGTCGGAGAAGTTGAACTGTGTCCACACCATCCGCCGCAACGGGGAGTACCTGTTGGATCTGATCAACGACATCCTTGACCTCTCCAAGATCGAGGCGGGCAAGATGACGATCGAGCGCAGGGACTGCCAGCCATGTCGGATTGTCGCCGAGGTGGCGTCGTTGATGCGTGTGCGGGCCGACGCGAAGATGTTGCCATTCAATATCGAATACATCGGGGCCATCCCTGAAACCATCCAATGCGATCCCACACGCCTTCGTCAGATACTCATTAACCTGATCGGCAACGCCATCAAGTTCACCGAGGTCGGAGCCGTCCGCCTGCTGACCCGTTTTGTGGAGGGGCCAAGAGGTCAAGGGGCAAAGGGGCCAAGTGATGTGGACAAGCCCCCGTCTGCGCCCCATGAATCCTCGGACCGTCGAACCCTTGGACCCTCCCTCCAATTCGATGTGATGGATACGGGACGGGGCATGACGGAAGAGCAAACGGCCAAACTGTTCCACCCGTTCATGCAGGCCGACGCCTCCACCACCAGGCAGTTCGGTGGAACGGGCCTAGGCCTGACCATCAGCAAGCGTTTCGCCAGGCTGCTGGGCGGCGACCTCACTTTGGCGCAGACCGAGATGGGCGTTGGAACCACCTTCCGCACGACCGTGGCCACCGGGTCGCTCGACGGTGTGAAGATGCTCGAAGACCCGATGGTGGCGACTGTGGTGGCGGACACCGAGAACACTGTCGCACCGGCTACCCCGTCCGACCTGCAGGGCCTTCGCATCCTTCTTGCAGAGGACGGCCCGGACAACCAGCAGCTCATCAGGTTCGTCTTGAAAAGGGCGGGGGCAGATGTGACGGTCGAGGAGAATGGCAAGCTGGCGCTCGACGCCGCACTGGCGGCGCGCGACAAGGGCAATCCGTTCGATGTCATCCTGATGGACATGCAGATGCCCGTGATGGACGGCTATGATGCGACGAGGCAGCTTCGCCTGAAGGGCTATACCGCGCCGATCATCGCCCTGACGGCTCACGCGATGGCCAGTGACCGCAAGAGGTGCATCGACGCCGGCTGCGACGACTACGCAACCAAGCCCATCGACCGCAAGAGACTCATTGAGACGGTCGCACGGCATACGCTCGCCATCGGCTCGTTTGGAATCTAACGAACAAGGAGATACGCGCGTGTTCCGCAGCAGGAGCCCCATCGAAGTGCTTTTGGTCGATGACGATCCGACCATCCTCAGCTCGCTGAATCGATTTCTGCGCAGCCGCGGTTTCCAAGTGCTGACCGCGAGCAATGGTGTAGAAGCCCTTCGGATTATCCACGAAGTCGGCCCGCCCTTGGTCGTAACTGACTACCAAATGCCCGAAATGGACGGGCTGGAGCTGTGCCGCCGGATTCGAACGTCTGAGACGGTGGGGCTCACCTATGTTATTTTCCTCACCGAGAACGCAGACTCGGAGGATGTTGCGCGAGGTTTTGAGGCCGGTGCCGATGACTACGTCAGCAAGCCGTTTGACCACCGCGAACTCCTCGCCCGAATCAAGGCGGCCGAGCGTATCATTCGTCTGGAGGCGTTCTACTGCGAGCATTCCCGTCACCTCCACTTGGCCAACGCCGAGGTCGCCGTCATCAATGGCCGACTTCATCGACTGACCAAAGAACTCAGACAGGATCGCGACCGGGCGCTGTGCGGTCAGGAGGCCGCGGAACGGGCGAGCGCTGTCAAGGGTGATTTTCTGGCCACCGTGAGCCACGAGATCCGATCGGTGATGACCGGTATCCTTGGATTCGCCGAAGTGCTACGGGAGGAAGGTGACCTGAGCCGTGCCCCGAAAGAGCGCATCGATGCCGTCGACACGATTATTCGTAACAGCCAGCTATTGCTGCAGATCATCAACGATCTTCTGGATCTGTCGAAGATTGAAGCAGGCAAGTTTGAGATTGAACGGATTCGTTGCTCACCGTTTCAGATAGTGGAAGACGTTCGCACGCTTCTGTCCAAGCGCGCCGTCGACAAGGGCGTGACGTTGAACGTTGAGTACGAGCGATCGATTCCGGAGACCATTGAAAGCGATCCCACGCGCCTGCGGCAGATCCTGATCAACTTGGTCAGTAACGCGATCAAATTCACCGAGGCCGGCAGCGTGCGAGTAGTGGTACGACTCCTGGCGGACGGAGCGCCAGCACCAAAGATTCAATTCGACGTGATCGACACGGGGATCGGGATAACGGAGCAGCAGGTGGCCAAGCTGTTTCAGCCGTTCGTACAGGCAGACTGCTCAACCGCACGGAAGTTCGGCGGCACGGGTCTAGGGCTGGCCATCAGCCAGCGGTTCGCCGGACAACTGGGCGGTGACGTCACCGTCGAAAGCACGCCCGGCGAGGGCAGTCTGTTCCGCGTGACGGTGACCACCGGTCCGTTGGACGGGGTGAAGAGGCTGGACGATCCGACAACGGACACCATCGCCCACCGCGAGACTCCCGCGGCCACGAAAGGCGATGCCGACAGGCTTGATGGCCGCATTCTGCTCGCCGAAGACGGTCCGGACAACCAACGGCTCATCGCCCACATTCTGAGGAAGGCCGGCGCGATCGTCACCGTGGCGACCAACGGCAAGCTTGCTCTGGAGGCCGCCCTGGCGGCACGAGACGAGGGAAACGCCTTCGATGTCATTCTGATGGACATGCAGATGCCGGTGATGGATGGCTACGAGGCGACGAGCCTGCTTCGACGGAAGGGCTACACCGGGCCGATCATTGCCCTGACTGCCAACGCAATGGTCAGCGACCGGGAGAAATGCATCCAGGCCGGCTGTGATGATTACGCCACCAAACCGATCAACCGGACAAAGCTGATAGGCACGATTCTAGCCCACCTATCGCCTGCGGACCACGCCCCGAACGAGCCCCAAGCCGCGGAACGTCTCGCCCCGGTCTCGCTCCAAGAGGAACCCCGGGCAGGCGGCTGACAGTCGCGGCCGGGTGGGACATCGTGACGAGCTACTCTTGCAGGTGAATGCGACCGATCTCAAGGCGATCAGCCCAAGTGTTCTTTGGGGCTCTTCGGTTATACTCGTCGCACAGGGTGAAGAAATCCGCGCTGGCCGCGTACACTACATAAACTATGCATGGATCGTCGGGAGAGAAGTTCTCCAGGACTTCGCGGCGCAAGGGGAACTGTCGCTCATGGAACGCCAGTTGCCGGCCGTCCTCACCGGGTTTGTCCCAGTAGATCACGTTGACAATCCGGTCGTCCACGGCCAGCATAATTCCAATAATGCTGTCCGTATTCTCCTGCGAATAGAAGGCATCAAAGCTCCCGGTCAACTGTAGTGCGTTGTTGAACAGGGATCCGGCGGTCACCTGAAAGCTGCTCGGTCGCTCGTGCTCCTCCGCAGGAAACGACGTTTCTTCCGCCAAGTCCATGTTCGGTACGAACTTCAGATCCGACCATTCGAGCGTACCGCGGCGTGTGCCGAGGGTCCAGGCCAGCAGTGCGATGAGTAAGGCTAACAAGACCATCGCACCACCCCAGGCCCGGCGACGAGCGCCGATGCGGTCGGCGTCAACGATACGCCGGACACCGTCGAGGAATTGCCCCGGTGACTCGAAACGCTGTGATCCATCCGGATGGCACGCCTTATCGATCAGACGCAGGACTTTCCGCCGTGGGCGCCGGTCCTTTGCCGCCCCGAAGTCCGCGGGGAGCTCGGGAAAGCGCGACGCGGACTGACCGGTGCACATCTGGTAGAGCATGACTCCCGCAGCGTACAGATCATCGGGTTTGCCGTCCGGCGTAAGATAACCCGGCGTGCCTACCGAGGTCGTACGGTCTGTTGATGCCAGGCCGATATCGGCCAGCTTGAGCGCCCCGTCGACAAACAACACGTTGCTCGGTTTGAGATCCCGGTGGTGTAGCCCATTGGAGTGAAGATGATCGATACCGGCGAGCATGGATTCCAGATGATCCAGGGCGCGGTCCATCGGAAGCGGCGCCTCGCGGGTCAGGACGGCAGCCAGCGTCCGGGGTTCAGAGTCCTCGGGCGATGCCAGATGAGTACCCAGGTCGTTGTCGGCGGCCTCCATGACGTAGTAGAACGCATCGGCGGTCTCGCCGACGGTCAATACCTGCACCAAATGGGGATGGCCGTGCGAGCGCTGCTGATACTGTCGGACACCTTCCAACTCGATGCGCTGCTTCTTGACCGAGTCGGCTGGGATGATCTTGATCGCACGGTAGATCCGTGTGAGGATTTCTTCCGCCAGCCAGACTTGACCGAACGCACCCTCACCCACACGCTTGATGAGGCGGTAGTTGGGAATGTCCAGGCCCACGGGTTCAGAGAGGCCAGTCATCGGTCGTATCCCCATCGCTAAGTGTGGCACAGGTTTGGAACCTGTGAAATCCACCGGTTTTCAACCGGCGGGTATGGCACTCAAGTCTACCGCGCGGGTGGCGCACTGGGCAAGTCACCGGCGACCGTGGTCTGAGGTGCGGCTCGGTGGGCGATATCCCGGCCGAGGCGGCCCAACTCCTCAGCGTCGCGGACTCTGGCAAGGTACTCCTCGTTTTCCCTGGCCTCGGCCAGTGAAGTCCGACAACGTTCGCATTTGACCAGATGGCGCTCGATCGCCGCCGTGCGCCGGGTCGGGAGCGTACCGCCCACCAGTGCTTCGACAGCCTGTTGCGCGAGACAGC
>JADFPW010000154.1 GCA_022562105.1 Planctomycetota bacterium | reverse complement strand
AGAAATACGAGTCTGAAGTCCTGACCGCTGAAGAACGAGCCCAGGCCCGCGAGACCACGCTGTTCGAGGGCATCCGCGAACTCGTCGCGGCTGAGATTTCCATCCTGCAACGGGTCGCCGACGGCCTCGGGCGATTGGACGTGTTGGCCGCCCTGGCGGAGCTGGCCGTCGATCAACGCTACATAAGACCGACGCTGGTCGAGGAATGCTGTCTACATATTGTCGATGGCCGCCATCCGGTGCTGGATCGCGTGCTCGAAGGGCAGTTCGTGCCCAACGACTGTCGAATGTCAGCCCGCGATTCGCGGGTCATCATCATCACCGGCCCGAACATGGCGGGTAAGAGCACCTACATCCGTCAGGTCGCGTTGCTGACCTTGTTGGCCCAATGCGGATCCTATGTGCCGGCGTCGGAGATGACCTTCTCGCCGGTCGATCGCATCTTCGCCCGGGTTGGGGCATCGGACGAGTTGGCCCGCGGTCAGTCCACGTTCATGGTGGAAATGTCCGAGGCGGCCAACATCCTCAACAACGCCACCGACCGATCGCTGGTGATTCTGGACGAATTGGGTCGAGGCACGAGCACGTTCGACGGCCTATCGCTGGCCTGGGCGATCACCGAGCATCTGTCCGAGACGATCGGCTGCCGCACGCTGGTGGCCACGCACTACCACGAGCTGACCGAGTTAGCAGATTTGCACGAAGGCATATCCAACTGCAACGTAGCCGTCCGCGAGTGGGAGAAAAGTGACACCGGCGAATCGAGCATCGTCTTCCTACACCGCATCGTCCCCGGCTCCACCGACAAGAGCTACGGCGTCCACGTCGCCCGCTTGGCCGGCGTTCCTCAGAAGGTGGTCCAGCGCAGCCGCGAGATTCTGGCCGAATTGGAGCGTAACTTCGCCCGCGAATCCCACACCGCAGAGCTATCCGGCCGCCCCGTGCCGCCCGACGCCCAGCTCACCCTTTTCGAGAACCGCGCCGAAGCGGTGGCCCGGAAGCTACAGGAAACCGACATCAACTCCCTGACCCCGCTGGACGCCCTACAGCGCCTAAGAGAACTGCAAGACGACTTGTCATAATCGGCAGTGCGGCACCGGTTTTCAACCTGTGTCCTCCACCGGTTGGAATCCGGTGCTACGCGATTTCGTGACGTGCATCGAGATGCACTCCACTACTTGTTGATGGTTGCGGCGAGCGGAGCGTGACCGGCACCGGTCGCTGACGGGCGCGCTATGTGCCGGGCGTGAGCGATGCGTGGCTTGTCCGGGGTTAGTATGCGCCCGGGCGGAGGAAATGTCCGGCCAAAAAGTGTGGACGGTCACATTGGCATGGGGCAAGATATGGCACTGGACATTTTCCTGCTCGCCAGCATTCGGCCTGGTGGCGGTACTGCGGAGGGTCTTTAGCCCAGCGCCTTTTTCAAATACGATCGGGGCATCCTTTTCACGCCATGCCTGGCGCACCAAAACGGCGCCCGGGCGATTCGCCCGGGCGCCAACATGACTCTCAAACCAAGGTTTCTTGCGACACACTCCTACGGGCAGTCCGTCGTTCCGTAGACCACCATTTCGCCGCAGCAGTCGGGATCGGAGAAAGTGGCGTCGTGGGGACCCGGGGTTTCGGGCTCGGAGTATACGGCAATGCCGCTTACGAACGTACCAATCGTCACCACGTGGTCTACGCCGTCAACCGTGATGATGATGGTTTTGCCATCAAAGCTGCCGTCCGCGAAACGGACCAACGCCACCAACTGTCCGGGCAACGGAGGGGCCGAGCAGGTAGTCCTGAACCTCGTGATGTCGTCACAGGTGGGTTGTGGGGCGGCGGCACCCGGCGTGTACTCCATGTCGTCGTGCATGATGAAGCCGCCTCCCCAGGGATTGAGCCCGGTGATCACCACCCGCTTGATGGCGGGGCCGGTGGTCTCCCACCCGTTCCAGACCCAGGCGTTGGTCGCCTCGGGGGCGGAAACGACCAGCCCTCCGGCGATCAGGTTGCCGCCGTCGTCATAGAAGTCGGCGACGGCGTCGTCGGTTCCGCTGTTGGTGGCGAAGTACCCGCCAAACATCAACGCCGGTGTGTCGAACACCCACTCGACCGGGGGCAACGCACTGCCCATGAACAAATCCCCGCCATGGGGTAACACAGTGCCAAAGAACAACCAACTGAAGGTGACATGGACGTTCGCAGATCCGTCCGTAGTCCTCACGACAGCTTGACCGCCGAAGACGTTTATTAATGTAAAAAAGCCCGGGGGGAAACCTGCATCGAAGCCCTCCTGGAACGTTCCGGTGAACGGACCGATTACGTTGATGGGGCCCGAACGCGGCGTAGCTTTGTCGGCGCCTGTCTCGGTTCCGCCCGGGGCATCCGAAGGTGCACTCGGCCGTGGAAGCAGCTTCGTTTCCGTAAAGCCGTTCACGTCAGTGACGGTGACGGTAACGGGACCCACTCCAGCGTCTTCGCCTGTCTGTCCCCAGGCGACTGCACCACCGAAAGACAGCAACACGACCACCAGCAAACGATAGGGTCTCAGTCTGCTCAAGCTTCGACTTCTCGACGTTTCCGTCGCCACTCCTGAAGCTCCAACACACCAGAGACCTCGATCCCACACATGTCTTCCCGTCATCATCCGTATCTCCACTAAACGTAAAGGACCCACTCGTGGGGGGGTCTTACTCCCGACCCCGTCCGATATACGCTGTTGATCGTACCAGGATCATGGGCGGAATTGCCAAGGAAATCTCAAAAAAAAAAACCGTGCGGCAGGGTTGGGAGCGTCCCGAGCTGGAACGTCGGTGGCCTGCTCCCCAAGGGTTGATCCAGGTGTTGTGAGAGTCTCAACCGCCCCGAAACGGGGCCAGGAGGCTCGAGATGACGAGGAAGCGCCATTCGCCGGAGCAGGTCATCGGGAAGCTGGGTGAGGCCGAGGGTCACCTTTCGGCCGGGATGACCGGCGGCCAGGCCCGCCAGAAGCTGGAGATCAGCGAGCAGACCCTTCACCGCCGGCGGAACCAATAGGGCGGGATGAACGCCAACGATGCCCAGGGTTGAAACGGGGACGCAGTTAGTATTTAGGGGTGGGGATCCGACGACTACATGGTCCAGGTGGCTTTCTCCGCCTTGGCCAACCCGGCGCGTAGATCCGTGCTCCACTCGACAGCTTGGGGCAGTCGCTGCAGCTCGCGAAAATGCTCGGCCGGGATGGTTGGCTCGGTTCTTGGGTCTAGCAGTCCGTTGAAGAAGTTTGTGGGACCGACTTTCCAGTCGGTCAATCGCAGCTGACCGTCCGAAGAAGACCGACTGGAAAGTCGGTCCCACAGTTTGCCCTGTCTTTCAACACGCTGCTAGGTACAGAATGCCCTGTTTCTCAGCACGCTGTTAGGTCAGGATGATCGGCAGGAGTTGGCCAATTCGCTTGCCGAAGGCGAGGCACGTTCTCCCAAGTTAGACTGATGGCTGCCATCGTAGCGGCCAGGTCGGACAGCACCGCCCGCTCCGGAACTAGCCTTCGACCTTGGTGCGCAGCGGCGTGCCGCCGAACAGTGGGCCGTTGTTGTTCTTGCGGGCTCGTTTCACGCGCCAGCGGCCGGTGAAACTTCGCATCAGAATGCCCACGCGGAAGAAGTGACGACGCCAGTCGAATTGGCCGCTGACCATCATGAAGCACGCTTTGGTGAGAATGCCGGCCCGCAGCAGCCACATCTTCTTCCACTCGGCCACGCCGAGGGAGCTGAGGTCGATGCCCAGGTAGTCCTTGTTGGAATCCCAATGGTTCAGCACGTCCTCGGTTTGATCCAGGCCGTGACGCTTTACAATGTCGAAGAGCGGCGCGCCCGGCATGGGGGTGGTCACCGACCAGGTCATGTACTGCATGCGCCCCAGCAGGAATTGCTTCCACGACCAGAACAGCGAGGCCAAGACCTCTCGCGGGCGCTCGAACTTCAGCTCGCCCTTCTCCTCCCACATGTTGAACATCATCATGAACAACAGGCAGCGGATGTTGTTGCGCTTGAGCCAGACCAGGGTGTCTTCGACCTGCTTGATGGTGATTTTCTTTTGGATGCCGGTCAGGACGCGATCGCTGGAGCTCTCACATCCCAGATGCACCAGCCACATGTTCATGTCGGCGAACAGGGCGGCCAGCTCGTTGTCCATCTTGTCGGCCCGGAGGTTGGTCTGGAAGTAGAGATCCTTGTGCCCCAGATCGGCGATGGCTCGACAGACCTTCTTGGCCCAGGGGAGGGTGATGTTCAGCTCGTCGGAGACGATCTTGATCTCGCGCACGCCGAGTTCGTACAGCCACTGCACCTCACGGGCGATGTTTTCCGGCGAGCGCATGCGTACCGACGGTTTGCTGACTCGCCAAACGGGCAGTGAACAGAACGTACAGTGATACGGGCACCCCCGACTGATCACGATGCACGATTGACGGGTTGACTTGCAGTAGTGTTGCCCGACGAACTTGGTGAAGTCGATCCGATCCCAAGCCATGAAGGGGAGCGTATCCAGATCAGCCACCGAGGGGCGGCGACCGGTGTTGACCATCTTCCCGTCCACGCGGTGCAGGACGCCCAACGTCTTGCTGAAGTCGAAGTCACCGGCGTGGACCTTGTTGACCACCTCGGCCATGAACGTCTCACCCTCGCCGATGCAGACTATATCTGCGGCGGTATTCTCCAGGACATCCTCGGGCACCGACGTCGGGTGGGGACCGCCGGCGATGACCAACAAATCGGGGAATCGCTTCTTGACCTCGTTGATCGTGTAATAGGCCAACCGCTGCGTCAGGAACGCGAAGCTAATGCCATAGATCGCCGGCTTGTGCTCCTCGATCTGGCGGATGTGGTCATCGAGCGAATGGAACTGATCGAGAAAGACGACGTCGTCGTCGGTGAGCGCCGTCTGTTCCACGACATAGGAAATGAGCTGCAAGATCCCCAGGTTGGGATAGGCCTTGTCGTAGTCATCCTCCCGCGCGGGCGGGTCTACTAGCATGATCTTCATGGTATTGGCTGCCCACGCTTTGCCCCACGGGTATGCTCGCTACCCGTTATCGCTCATCGCTGGCCACACGATGGGGACACCAACCCATGCCCATCAGCCCGTCGCTGTGCGTTCGACCCTCGCTCCACTGCTGGTAAAGCCTTCCAGCCCACCTGGCCATTCCGAAGGCCGTTTGCAGCGGGTGGTTGGAGAAACCGCCGACCCTCGTGACGCTCACGAGGGTTATCGGCGTCGAAAGCGACCCAATGGACGCTCAATGGACGAAAAAACGGCCTCGGACCGTCTCAGGGGCAGTTGTCTCGGTGCTGGACAGCGGATGGCGTGTGGCCGCAGGGCTCGCTCGGGTCTCGCGGGTCTGATGGCGAGTCCCGGTCTAGCTATCGCAATCGGCTACGCAGAATAATCGACTGCGAATATTGCGCCCCGCGTGACGAAGGCTAGAATAGGAAGATAGTTGTGATGGTGGGCGGGGTGAATCCCACGCACTGGCGAGGTACGGCCAGAGTTGGTTCGGATCGCGCCACTGGACTCGTGAAGAGATGAAAGCCCTTCGCCCGCGGCTTTGACTGCGGTGTGCGTTGTGGATACCTGGTGCGTCGCCGGGTGGGTCCAATTGGGTTGGACCTGGGAGGCGGGGCACTGGCTTAGCAGATGAATCGAGAGATGCCGTGACCAGCACGATGGACGTTTGGCAGCAGCTTCACGCCTTGGCGGATCAGCATCTTCCCGGTGGGGCGGTGCCTGTCCTGGCCGGCGGACTCATCGGGTTGGGGGTGTTGATCAGCGTGCTCGGAGCGAAGTTGGCCCGGCCCGGGCTGGCCCTGGTGTTCTTGGGTCTGGGTACTTCGCTGGCCAGCCAGTTTAGTGACCGACTTGCGCTTCCCTACCCCGTCTTGATGGTCATTGGGGCCTGTGTTGGAGGGGCGGTCGGCTATGCCCTCTACCGGCTCTGGGTGGGCGTGGCGACGGGGGTGTTACTGGCATGCGTGGCCGGCATGGTCATGGGGCACGGGCACATTCTGTCAGCCATTGAGGAACTCAAGCAAACGACGGTCGCTGAATTCGAGCTTCAGAGTCCCTCCGTACAGGCGGAACATTGGGGTAGTTCCCCGCGTGAGATGGCCGCCGAGCTTTGGCACAACATCCGGGCTCAGAGTCCGGCCACCGCGGGTCGCATTCCCGTGGCGGCCACGTTGGCGGGGCTAGCAGGGCTTCTTTTCGGGCTCTTCGCCGCCCGTGTGGCTGTCATCCTAGGCACTGCGACATTGGGGACGGCATTACTCTGTCTTGGAACGGCGACGCTGGCCCAGCAGTTTCGGCCTGATGTTCTGGATCAATTGTTGGGGCGAGAGGGTGCGCTGATCTTGACCGTCCTGGGACTCCTGGCAGCCTCTTCACTCCTCCAAGCCCACTTGACGCGTCGTCCGCGAGTACCATCCGACGCATAGCGCCGGTCCGATAACGCTCTTGCCAACGGTCTGTCTCCCTCCCAACTGTCCCACAGTCCGAATGTCGATTGGTTGTCGATGGAAGCATATCGTAAGTTCTTAGTTGACTCGCCGTCCTGAGAACCGGAATGTCCGATAGCCTCCATCAGCTGCTCGAGTTTTGGAAGGGGTGTGACTCCCTGCTGGCCCTCCCGTTGGTCGCAGCCGGTCTCGTGCTGATGCTGGCCGGCTGGCGACTCTGGCAGCCGGCGGTGGTCCTGGCCTTTGCCGCGATCGGGGCTGGATTCGCCGTACAATTTGGCCCGGAAGCATTCACTCCTGCCCTCAAGGCACTGATAGGCGGCGTAGCCCTAGGGGCAGCCGGCGTACGTCCGATGCGGTACTCCGTGCCCATACTGGGTGGAGTGCTCGGCGCCGCCGTTGTCGGGATGCTCCTTGGCCCACTGGGGCTGCCTCACGCCGCGTCGTGGATAGCCGGAGGGCTGGCGTTTATCTGCTTGGCTGCGCTGTCGCACGTCTATCGTCAGCAGGTGGTGATTCTGGTGACCGCCTTCGAAGGAGCGGTCCTGGTGCTGTTTGCCCTATTCGTCGCCAGCGGCGATCCCCAGTCTATCCTGTACTCGGCAGGCCAACTGATCCAAGGCAGCCCGGTGTTCCTGCCAATAGCCGTGATCGTTCCGACCGTGGTCGGCTTGGCCCTCCAGTTGGCCGATGCTTCCCGTCAGAAATCCGGTGGGTTCTAGCCCCCGACGAAGGTGATCACGTCCTACTCGCGGGTCGGGTATCGTCGCCCTGAGGCACCCACCAGCCTCGCTACGGCCGGCGAAGCGTTCCCCGCGAGCCGGGACCACTACTCCGGGCTGCTAGGCTTGATCTCCCAGGCCTTGTCCAGGGCGGCTGAACCAGCCCGCCAGGTCTTTCCATAATGCCGCAAACCAGTGTGGCTTCGATGCACTGGATCGGGTATAGTTCCCCGCAAGCCGGCGTCTGACGAGCCCGACACGGTGTTGGGTTGCGCGCGGCGACATCGACCAGTACCGACGGACCGGGTCCATTGCCGGCTGCGTCGCTGTGCATGTCACACCGATCCGCTAGCGGATCCCGTGCGAACCAACAAGGGAACTTCATGGTAGACCAGAATCTCATCCGGGAAATGGATGTGAGCGAAGAGGAGCTCGACGCGGTTTTTGGCGGCAGTCCGGCCGAGACGGATCTCGACTTGCTGTACGCCGACCGTTTTGAGGTGCTCAAGCCGGGCACGATACTCAAGGGGATAATCGTCGGGCGCGCCGGTGACGACATCGTTGTGGACGTGGGGCTCAAGAGCGAAGGGACCATTTCCGCCACCGAGTGGGACAGTTCGCAAAGCGTCGAGCCGGGCACCAAAGTCGATGTCTGGCTGGAAACCGTCGAATCCGATAGCGGTCTGGTCGTGCTGTCCAAGCGCAAGGCCGACCGGCTGCTCAATTGGCAGCGGATCGTCGAGACCAACAGCGAGGGCGACACGGTTCGTGGGCGGGTCATGCGCAAGATCAAGGGCGGGCTGCTGGTGGACATCGGTGTTCCCGTGTTCCTTCCGGCCTCTCAGGTTGACGTTCGTCGCCCCGGCGACATCGGCGAGTTCATCGGCAAGGACATCGACGCCAAGATTCTCAAGATCGACACCGAACGGCGTAACATCGTCATCTCCCGGCGAAAGCTGATCGAAGTCGAACGCCAGGCCGCCAAGGAACACCTGCTCGCAGAGATCGCCGTGGGTCAGACTCGAAAAGGAACGGTCAAGAACCTGGCCGATTTCGGTGCCTTTGTGGATCTGGGCGGGATCGACGGGCTGCTTCACATCACGGACATGAGCTGGGATCGCGTCGGTCATCCGTCGGATATCCTGCGGGTTGATGAGGAAATCGAGATCAAGATACTCAACATCGATCTGGAGAAAGAGAAGATCGCGTTGGGCCTCAAGCAGCTCAAGGAGAACCCGTGGGATACCCTGGAGGAGCGCTTCACTCCCGAGTCGCGCATCAAAGGCGAGGTGGTCAACATCACCAACTACGGCGCGTTCGTCAAGCTCGAACCGGGCGTCGAGGGCCTGGTCCACATCAGCGAGATGAGCTGGACGCGGCGGATCAACCACCCCTCGGAGATCCTGTCGGTGGGCGACATCATCGATGTGGTCGTCCTGGAGGTCAACAAGGGCAAGCAGGAGATCTCCCTGGGGATCAAACAGACCGAGGTCAATCCCTGGACGCAGGTGGCCGAGAAATATCCTCCCAATACACGCATCACCGGACGCGTTCGCAACCTGACCAATTATGGGGCCTTCGTCGAAGTCGAGGAGGGGATCGACGGGTTGTTGCACGTCTCCGACATGAGCTGGACCAAGAAGATCAACCATCCGTCCGAAGTGCTCAAGAAGGGCGAGAATATCGACTGTGTGGTGCTCAAGGTCGAGGAACAGAAGCAACGCATCGCCCTGGGACTCAAACAGATCCACGAAGATCCCTGGCTGCACGCTGTGCCCGAGAACTACATCCCTGGGCAGATCGTAGAAGGCAAAGTGACCAAAATCACCAATTTCGGCGTCTTCGTCGAGCTGGAGCAGGATCTGGAAGGGCTATTGCACATCAGCGAACTGGCCGATCATAAGGTCGAGGATCCCCACGACGAGGTGAAGGTCGACGACAAGATTCAGGTCAAGATCCTGCGAGTCGATCCGGTCGATCGCAAGATCGGGCTGTCCAAGAAACGGGCCGAATGGTCCGCGGAACAGGAAGCCGCCGACCCGGCCTCCACCAAACGCATCAAGAAACGTAGGGGCGGCCTCCACGGCCCGGATGAGGAAGGAGTCGGATACTCCCCCTTCGTGGAAATGCCGACCACTTCCTCTCCGAAGGGCGATGCGGACGACGCCGGTTCGGTGGCTGAACCCGCTCCTGAGGCGGTGTCCGCTAGTGATGAGGTGGTCGAAATGACCCCGGTGGCGGAAAGTGCTTCCCCGACCGAGGACAAAGCAGCCCAGCCAGGCGATGACGTCGCCGGTGCTGGCCCAGCGGGCGATAACGAGGCTCCGGTGGCTGATACGGCAAAAACGGCGGGCGATGACCCGGAGCCGAGTGATGCTCCGGCTGCTGCCGAGGACGAGTCGGCCAGCCCGAGCGGTGATGAAGAGCCGAAGTCCTAGCAGCCGTTGAAGAAGTAGCGGCCGGCGCCTCGCCGGCCGTAGCGACGAGAGCTGCACCGCGTAGAACGAGGACGTTGGAAAAGCGCAACGGTCGTGCTCCCGTTCCTCGACGGGCTGCTGCGCTGGGAATGGAATATTGTGAGGGGAGTGACTCCACTCGCCGGGTGGTGAATGTTCGCTGTGGATACAGGCCTACAAACCTACTTGCGACGGATCAACCAGGCTCCTCTGCTCACCGCTGAGCAGGAGGAGGCCTTGTCTGGCACCATCCGCCACGCAGGGGAGATGGCCGAGCGATTCCAGGCCGCCGAATGCACGCTGGTGGAGAAGGAAGATTCCGAGCAAGACGCCCGGGTGGCTCGCGAGCAAATGGTCGAGTGCAACCTGCGCCTGGTGGTGACCATCGCCAAGCAATACCTCCGACGAGGCATGGTTCTGTCCGACCTCGTGGAGGAGGGCAACCT
>JADFPW010000153.1 GCA_022562105.1 Planctomycetota bacterium | reverse complement strand
ATCGATAGGGGTTCGACCAGCGGGGTGAACTCAGCCATTACGCTGAACAACTGCCGCGATACCTCGGCGTAGCGTTCCATCCGAGGTGCGACGATGACGGCTTGGGGGCAGCGACGAATCGCCTCCGCCATCGGCATGGCGCTACCGCACCCGAACGGTCGTGCTTCGTAGCTGGCCGTCGCGACGACGCCGCGCGATTCCGGTCGTCCGCCCACGAGCACCGGTTGGCCTCGTAGCTCGGGTCGATCGAGCTGCTCGACGGCGGCGAAGAAGGCGTCCATGTCCACGTGCAGGATGTGACGACGGTCAACTGGGGCCATAACTCACATCCTACCGCGTCCGCCGCAGCGGGGGCTCGCAGATTTGGTTGCCGGCCCAGAAACATCCGTAAGGCGTTACCTCGCAATAGGTTACGATCATTGAGTGCCTCTCGCGGCGTGAGATTATTGGAGCAAGGTTTTTCAGGAGGTTGTCCCTGTCGGCCGACAGGTAATTGTGGTAGCATGCCCCGATGGTAGGGGAGTCCCGGCCGGGAACGGCTGAATCCTGTCTCGCAGGGCCACGGATGGAGGGGTGAGACGGCTACCGTTGTCTTGACAAGGAAAGGATTTGAGTCACAGGTGATCAAAGTCAAACCACGCGGCAGCGAGTCCGTTCAGCAACTCCTCAAGCGTTTCAAGCGTCTTTGTCAGCGCGAAGGGCTGACGCGCGACATGAAGCGCAACAGCTACTACGAAAAACCCTCCGACCGCCGTCGACGCAAGTCGCGCAAATCCGCCCGCCGCGCATCCGAAGCCGAATAACGCCGGAACACCCACTGCAGTTCGACCCACGCCCCACCAGTTTCGACCGGTGTACCTGTGCCCGTGCGCAGACTCTGGTGCAGTGATTCATGCCGACGGCATCTTATCCGAGCCCCGACCGTGAGGGAGGGAGGGAGACAGAAAAACCGCTCCCTCACGGTCGCGGCTCGGTTAACAACAACAGCGCCACTCATGAAACACTACTCTAGCGCCGGGTCGATGGAGTTGGCATCTGAATTGCGAGGCGTTCCGCACGGGCCATTACCGTAAAACCACCAAGCCCGAGCAGGCTCAGAACCAACGCGACCCCCCAGACCCACCAGCCCACGGTGCTCCACAGCCAAATCCCCAGGAAGGGCATGGTGAGCCCGCGCAGGCCGGCCAGGAAGACGTGGATGCCCATGTACACTTCGGCGTCCTCAGACTTGGAGAAATGAAGATGGCCCAGATACCAAGCCAGCGCGCCGCCGCCCATTCCGGCTCCGGTGGCTAGGCGACTGACCAGAAACCAGAACATGGCCAGGGGGAGGACGTACGACTGCGATTCGATGCCGCCGGCCAGCATCATCGACCCGAACATTCCGAACAGCAGCGATGAAGCCCAGCAGAGTTGATTGATCTCGCGGAACCGCACCACGCCCACCCGGTCGAGGAATCGCCCCCAACGATGCAGACTTCCAAGCAGCACCAGTCGGTGCAACGCGAATAGCAGACCAATTCCACCCAGATAACTCATCTGCAAAGTGTCGGTCACAATCACCACCATCACCGGCACGACGATCAGATTGCCACTGCCGCTCAACATCATGGCCATGCAGTAGTGGCGAAATCTCGCATCGCGCCGCAGCACGTCACGCATGTGGCCGAATACATGCCCGGGCGAGAGCAAGGCGACCAGGCTGAACGGTTCGGCCAACCCGCGTTGGAGATCCGCGTCGCTGCGCCGGCGCAAGCTCCGTTGCTGGGATTTCTCACCGCGAACGCGAATCTTGCGAAGTAGGACGATGCCGGCGATTCCGCACAATCCGACGATGGGGAACAGAACGCGATACAGGCCCGGATCCATGTCGAACAACGCGGCCAGCGCCAAGGAGGAGCAGATCCCCACCATGAAACGCATGGTCTGCAGACGGGCGGTGATGGTGGCGCGAATGTGCTGCGGGTAGTTGGCTTTCCACAACGCCGTCCGCGAGGTGACCACCCCGGACATGAACGCCTGGGCCACCGCCATCACCGCGACGAAGAGCCACCCCAGATTGTCTTCATGGGGAATCAGGGCGACCAGGAACATGATGGCCGTCACCGGCACGGCGAAGGCGGTCACCACGTGCAGTTTGCGACGCCCAACGCACAGCATGCCCCACACCAGGCTCAAAATGTTGGCGAAGAAAGGCGAGGCCGACGCGACCGTCACCATCCAGTGACTGCCGTGAAACGTCTTGGCCACGATGATCGAGGCCACCGTGCTCTCGCAGGTGGCCGTCACGATCCCCCAGGGGACCAGGTGGATCATCTCGTAGAAATAGTTCCGGCGGGTCAGAAACGGCAGGGAGCGTGTTTGCAGCAGGTCCAAATCGTCATCACCTCGGCCCGCCGCCCCGGGGCGAACACAGCTCAACCTCCGTCCCCGCATCTCGACCCTACGACATCGATGCGTTTCCTGTGGGAGAGACCGACGCCAGACTCCAAATGGTTCCGAACCCGCGGCAGGACAGGAGGAACCGCATGATACCTCGCCGACCTCATTCGGTCGAGGACCGGGTGCCGTCCTCCTGCTCTGCAGCAGCGGCACACTGCACAAGACACGGCAGACCGGCTATAACGGGTGGGTAGAGTCGTCGTTACTAGAAATGAGAACGAGGTTGAAGCTGTAGCATGTTTGATGCGCTGAGCAAACGATTTAGTGACGTCTTCGGCAGTATTCGGGGCCGGGGTCGGATCACCGAGGAGAACGTGGCCGAGGCCATGCGGGCCATCCGCACCGCCCTGCTTGAGGCCGACGTGCATGTCGAAATCGCCCGGAGCTTCTGCGACGAGGTTTACAAGAAGGCGATCGGGGCGGAGGTCATCAAGACGCTCAAGCCCGAGCAGGTGCTGGTCAAGATCGTCCACGACGAGCTGACCGCCTTGATGGGGCCTGTCGATCCGCGGATTCCGTTTGTAACCCCTCCGCCCACGATCATCCTGATGGCCGGCTTGCAAGGTAGCGGCAAGACCACCACCTGCGGCAAGCTGGCCAAGATGGTCGCGGACCGCCATGCGAAACGTCCGCTGCTGGTGGCCGCCGACCTGAAACGTCCAGCGGCCATCGATCAGCTCGAAGTGATTGGCGAGCAGATCGGCGTACCCGTTTACACCGAACGAGGCCATCAGAACGCGGTCAAGGTCTGCCGCAACGGCATCCGCGAGGCCCGCAAGACCGACCGGGACTTGGTCATCCTCGACACCGCCGGGCGTCTGGCCATCGACGAGGAGATGATGGCTGAGATCGCCAAGGTGGCCGAGGTGACCACCCCGCATCAGATCTACCTGGTCCTGGACGCGATGACCGGTCAGGACGCGGTGAACACGGCCAAGTCGTTCAACGAGCGCCTCGAGTTGGACGGCGTTATTCTCACCAAGTTCGACAGCGACACGCGCGGTGGTGCTGCCCTATCCGTCAAACGAGTCACCGGCAAGCCCATCAAGTTCATGGGTGTCGGAGAGAAGATGGAGAACTTGGAGCCCTTCCATCCGGATCGCATTGCCGGGCGGATCCTGGGGATGGGGGACATGTTGAGTCTGGTCGAGCAGGCTCAGCAGCAGTTTGACGCTGACGAGGCGGTCAAGCTGGAAAAGAAGATGGCCAAGGGCCAGCTCACGCTCGACGACTTCGTGGATCAAATGCGCAAGGTCCGCAAGATGGGTTCCATGAAGGAGCTGATGAAGAAGATCCCCGGCATGGGCGATCAGATGGGCGACATGGACATTGACGAGGGCGAACTGGACCGCATGGAAGCGGTGGTGCAGTCCATGACCCCCAAGGAGCGTCACAACCCGTTCATCATCGACGCCTCCCGCCGTCGTCGCATCGCCCGAGGTTCCGGGGCCGACCCCCAGGACGTCAGCGGCCTGGTCAAGTCGTTCGGTCAGATGCGTGACGCGATGAAGGCCATGACCGGGATGAGCATGATGCAGCGCATGAAGTTCGGCAGCACGTTGTCACGTCAGATGATGCAAGGCGGCGGGATGCCCACGTTCAAGTCCAAATCAACGGCTACCAAGCGTGTCGTCAGCAAGAAAGATCGACGCAAGCAACGCAAGAAACGCAGGCGGTAGGAGTGGTGCCGCTTCAAGTCTTAACCAGGCGCGGACTTCAGTCCGCGCGGAGCGAAGCCGGTTACGAACCCTGCCGGCCACTATCCGCGCCAGGAGCCGCCCGGACGGAAGTCCGCGGCTCGTAGTGGGGTCGTCCGAAAGTCTCGGATTGGGACCGGGCGGGCAGGCACGCGCCGTTTCGGCTGCATCCGCAGGCTCCGGAACGCCGATAGATAGAGCGGGTTTCGCTGGCTGGAAGAGAAAACGCGGAGTCGATCCATGTCCGGCATTCCATCTGACATCGCTGCTTCGGCGCTACAGGCGGGCTACCAGGCCCGGGAAGCGGCCAAGCTCGGCACCAAGGAGCGTTCCGGCACGGTCGGCGCGGACGGCGGCCGAGAGCGAAAGGTCGATGAAGCGGGCGAGGTCGTCGAAACCTCCGACCATGACACCCAGGTCTTTGCCGATGCCGACGGGGCGGGCAGCCAAGGCCGCTCCGTCGAAGAAGAGGCCGCCGGGGCTGTGGCTGAGAAACCAACAACTGCCGAATCCGACGGAATCTCCCACGACGCCGATGGCAACACCCACCTGGATCTCGAAGCCTGACTAGGTCGCCGCCCCAGGAAAACTGCGCCGGATACGCTGAAGGCTACCGGCCACCATCGAAGGTTGGCCGCCACTGCTCCCCGGCGGTCTCGCCCGCGCGAGCCGATGCCCCCCAATCTGCTATACTCCCGCCCATGACGATCGAAGCGTTCCAACAGCTCATCGACCGTATGTACAGCGACAAGGATCGAGCGAGGGGCACGCCGCGAACCTTCATGTGGCTCAGCGAGGAAATTGGCGAGTTGGCCGCTGCCCTGGCTGAGGGAACCCGTGAGCAGAAAGAAGAGGAGTTCGCCGACGTCCTCGCCTGGCTGGCCACCCTGGCCAACGTCGAAGGAATCGACCTGACCCAGGCCATCCGCAACAAATATGGCGAAGGATGCCCCGGTTGCGGAAGCCTTATTTGCACGTGCAACGAGAAACCCTAACGATGTCCTTGCGGGTGCATCATGGCTGAGCTGGTCATCAACCATTCGAGCGGGCGGGTGGAGCGATTGACCCTGGGCGCCGAGGCGATTGTTCTGGGCCGCGATCCCGAGTGCGACCTGCCCCTCGATGATCCCGGTACGTCGCGTCAGCACGTCCGCATCAACCTCCAAGACGGTCAATACGTGATTCAGGATTTAGGCAGCAAGAACGGAACGCTGCTCAACAACATCGGGGTCACGCGGGCCATTCTGGCAGACGGCGACGTGGTGGTTCTGGGCTCCGTGCGGATGACCTTTCACGACAAACCGGCCGCCAAACGCTCAGCGTCGGTTCGCCTGATCGACCAGCCCACATCGCAGGACACCGCCCGGTTCTCCGGTCCGGGGCGAAATCTGGCGTTACCGCAACAGCGGCTGGAACTGCTTTACGAACTGTCCGATCGGCTGACTCAATTGCGCGGTCGCGATGAACTGCTGGAAGAAGCCTTGGACATCTGCTTTAAGACGTTGCGTTTCGAACGTGGGGCGATCGCCATTCGCAAACCCGACGGTCGTGGCGTGGAATGGCCCGTGGTCCGCAACCTCTACGGCGCCCAGGGCGAGCTGACCGTCAGCCGATCGATACTTGCTCGGGCACTGGATGGCGGCGAACGGGCCATCATTAACGATGCGGACACCTCCCAGGTCGATCCCACGGTCAGCATGGTCCAGCACGGCATCCGATCCGCCATGTGTGTGCCGCTGGCCAATCGGGACCGTGTGTTGGGCGTTATCTACGGCGATCGTACCTCGAGTGGAACCGTGTATACCGAGGAAGACGTCGATTTCCTCGCCGGCCTGGCCCGGCAGGTGAGCATCGGTCTCATCAACGGGCAACTCATGGCCGAGCAGGAGAAAAAGGTACTCCTGGAAAACGAAATGGCCCTTGCTCGGAAGATTCAACAGCGGTTATTCCCCGAGCAGCTTCCCAAGACCGGGCTGATCAGTTTCAGCGTGCTCAACGAGCCCGGTAGCCTGGTCAGCGGCGATTACTACGACGTGATACCGATGGCTGAGACGGCCGGCGCCGATGGCGATGAACGACGCATCGGGTTCATTGTCGCCGACGTCACCGGAGAGGGAATCGCCGCTGCCCTCTTGATGGCCAACCTTCAAGCCGCCGCTCGTGTAACCCTGCCCCATAGCGATGACCTTCCCAACCTCTTGCAAGGATGGAATCGCCTCATTTGTAACAATACAGACGCATCACGGTTCATCACCGCGGTGGTGGGCATTCTCGATCCGACGGCTCGGCGGATGAAGTTGATCTGTGCCGGGCATCCTCCCCCCTACCTTCTACGGCGCGACCGCGCTGCCCCCGAGTTGCTTTCCCTCGATCCCTGCTATCCCCTGGGGGTAATGGAGGACGCGGAGTTCGAGCAGCGGGAAATCGACCTGGGCCCCGACCCGTGTACGGTTTTCTGTTACACCGACGGCGTCACCGAGGCCATGAACTCCGATCGGCAGCTGTATGGGACCGACCGGATGGTCGATTCCCTGGCTCGCAGTCACCAGGCCGACCCGAGTCAGCTCATCCAGCAACTGCGCGAGTCGGTGTCGGCCTTCTGCGGCCCTGCACCTCAAAGCGACGACATTACCGTACTAGCCGTCCACCTGGAGTAGTCGCCCTTCTAAGAGCCGCCCGTGAGCGGAGGTTGAATTCAGGCCCGATACTCATTACCCGAGCCACGCTTTCCCACGTGCAATATCGGAGCTTCGTCTTGCCGGCCCAATCCGGTCAGGCCCCGCTTGTTGAGCCTTTCGGTCGCTGGGAGTACACGGACGTTGGGGTGCGATAGACCCGGAGCAACAATTCCTGGACACGTGGCCTCGGGGAATCGTAGAGTGTGGCTAGCGATCGTCGAAAAGGGCCGAATCCATGCAATCTGACACTATCTTTCTGCGTTCCGGCCGCCTTCGCTCGGTGAGTGGATCTTGGCGGCGGACCCATGCGTCCAATGAGCACCGCCATCGTGCGGCAGTGGCACCCTACGTGGTGGTTCTCATGCCGGTCATTATGGGGTTTGGCGCGCTAACCATTGATATGGGGCGGATGCAAAACATCCGGGTGGAACTACAAAACGTATCCGACGCGGCGGCACTGGCGGGGGCGAGCGTCTTCGTCGGCGTGGACGAGCCGGACCTGATTAACACGGCCTTCGACCGTGCTCAGGCGGTGGCGTTGCGCATTCCGACTCTCGGCGCGGGCGGGACGCACTTGGCTACCGAAGATGTGGTGGTGGGGTACCTCGACTACACGAACCCGGCTGCGGTGATCGATCCGACCGCGGATGCATCCACCTTCAACGCCGTGCAGGTTGCCGCTCGGCGAGGAGGGGCGGGCAACAGCTCGGTGACCATGGCCTTTGCGTGGATCCTGGGCAAGACGTCCGCGAACGTCTCAGCCACGGGGACGGCCGCCTACGACGACCGCTTCGTGGGTTTCATGCCGGTCGATGGAGCGCTGCTCCCGCTGGTCATCAGCCTCGAGCAATACGAGGACGAACTCGTCAATGGGCCCGACGACTTTTCCTACGATCCGGAGCTAGATGCCGTCTTGCCGCTTCCCGACGGTACCCCCGAGCTTCATCTCTTTCCTGTCGGAAACGGTAATGGGGGCGGAAACAACGATGGGGCCGGCAACTTCGGCCTGCTCAATTTTGGCATCGACAATGAGGGGGCTAACGGAGTCGCGGACCAGATCCTCAACGGCGTCACCCAAGAGCACTTCCTCAATGAGCCCAGCGTAGCCACTAGCCAGATGTTGTTCAGGGATGGCGACGGCAACTCGTTGAGCTACGAGATTACCGGGAACCCCGGGATCACCGCGTCGCTCGAGGATGAGTTCGAAACGCGAGTCGGAACTCTCATAGGCTTCTTCCTCTACAGCACAGTTGATGACGGAGGCTCCAATGCCATCTACACCATTGTTGGGCTCCGTTTTGGCCGTCTGATGGAGGTCCAATTGACGGGCAGCAACAAGCGCGTCGTGGTTCAGCCGGAAGCGTACACCGGAACCGGCGTACTGGTGGACAGCAACGCCCCGAGCACTGACGGCATGGTCGGGGTGATGGCCCTGGTGCGCTAAAGGAGGAAAGGAGGATGCGCTGGGAAAAGCTGGCGAGGTGTTGTGGATGAAAGAGCCATACAGTGAAAGCGTAGCGAGCCACACCGGCCCCGAGTCATGGGTGTGCGATCCGTAAGGGCGTAGGCGATCTGTCTGCGTGTACGCACCGGCAGAAGCGTTGACCGGGGCACGTGCAGGCCGGGTATTGAGCCGGGAAATCCTCCGAGTTCGCAGTGCCGACGCCGTCACCCTACGCGAAAGGCCATACCGATCGACCTCGTTATCGCGAGACGTGGGCCGCACTCCGCGCGGTCTGAGACCCCGAGCACGCACGGAAACACCTCGCACGGAACCCGGGAGATCCCGCGTCCGGCCGCCGTGCGATGGCCCGGCGGTCCGCGGTGTGAATCCTCATGGAGCACGACACCGATGAACGGATGCGGCAAGTTGGACAAGCCCATAGTATGCTCCAGCAGCGTAGCCAGAAGGACCGGACGAACTGGGAACGAATGGGCGTGCTGATCAACCGGTGGTTACCCACGCCGCGTATTCTGCATCCCTACCCGGAGCAGCGACTAGCCGTTATGACCCAAGGCAGGAGCCCAGTGTGGTAATTCCGCACGCTGGGATCTGTGCGGGGGTCCCGGGGCAACCCGGGGTTCTACCGCGACAAGCGCATGGCTCTTCCTCCGGACCGGCGTCTTCGGGGAGCTATCACACCCTGACCTCGCCCGGCTTGCTCACCCGATGGTTCGGGCACCACACCTAACCCAGCCTGCGACGGACCGATCGCCGGTCAATAGACAAAAGCATGCTTTCTGGAAAAACCTGAGCTCGCTGGTGAGTCGACTGGGAAGGGATCGGTCAGACGGGTCGAGCCCGTGAACTGACCCGCGTGGTCGGCTTTGAGCTGGTACGGTCGTAGGCCTGACGCTCAAGCTGAGCGGTATGCGAGAAAAGGCGGAGTGGGCGGGTAAGCCGAATTCTGTTCATCGCCGAGGACCGACCCGAGGATCGGTCCCACGGCGATGGACGATCATTTGTCTGGGCCGACGGTCGCCCGTCGGCTCGAGCACCCTACCCACAGCTTCATCCACATAAACTGTGGAAACGAGACGGGCCGCCTCTTGCTGCCTATGCGGGCTTGCTGGCGGTGGGGTTTACCCTGCCACGATCGTCACCGATCGCGCGGTGCGCTCTTACCGCACCTTTTCACCCTTACCGGTCGACGACTGCAGATGACTCCACCGTGCGTCGACTTGGGCGGTGTATTTTCTGTGGCACTTTCCCTCGGCTCGCGCCGGGTTGGCGTTATCAACCACCGCACCCTATCCAGTTCGGACTTTCCTCCCGAGCCGCAAGGCCCGAGCGATCGTCTCTGCCCACTCCGCCGACGGGATCATATCCGACAGCCCGCACGTTGGCGAGGGGAGGCGTGGTTTCCACCGACGGCTGGTAGCCCCTGCCCGATTCTGCTCGCGGTGGGGGACCACAGCCCGACAGCTTGCGCCGGGATGTCGATCCCGCCAGCGTCAACCGGGCCGGTTCGCCGCAGGCTCATAGATGGCGGATCGACGACTGAATTGACGTCCAAACACCGCCCCGCTACCGTCTCGCGCCGTGCTGACCGCTCCTAGACAGCTCTCGAACGCCTTCCTCCTGATCCGCAACTCCATAACCGTCCTCTACACCGTCGTCTATCTCTTTGGGTGCGCACGCCCCAACGCGGCGGACTACGCATCGGTTGACGCGGCCCTTCGGCAGGCACATGCGCCCGCCGCTGCGCCGCGTCGCGCGGATCGGGGCACTTCGGCGACCGAGTCTGCGTTTCGTCCATCGGACGCCGACGACCCGGCTGCAATCCTCGCCACGGTCG
>JADFPW010000458.1 GCA_022562105.1 Planctomycetota bacterium | reverse complement strand
GATCTGCTCACCCGCGGGCCTGTGCGACCATGGTTCTCAACCCGTGAGTCCAGTGCGGCACTGGTATCCAACCTGTGGACCGCACCGGTCACAAACCGGTGCCACACACCGCAGGCACGAGCAGGGACATGAGCTCGCCCACGTCCGCGAGATCATCGAGTCGGTCGATCGTCTCTCCAATCCGATCGCACTCGCTCTGGGTGAACGCCCCCTCTGCCAGGGCCTCGAACTTGACGCGAATCTCCTCCATGCTCATCGGGTCGCGGTAGTCGCCCTTGGGTACGTCCACCCGGGCAGAATGCGATTCGCCCGATTTCGTCGTGATGGTCACCCGCGACGGCTGGAACTCCGGAAACAGGGCCTCGAAGTCGTCGTTGCCCACCGCCTTGACCGCATCCATCAGCGGGAACAGCTTGGGATCGGTGATTCGCTCCTGGAGGAATTGTTGAGGCGTGACTTGGCGATCAGCCACCGCGACCGCCAGGCAATAGGGTAGCGAATGGTCGGCTGTCTCCTTCGACGTCGGGCGGTACTTGGCGGGATCGGACAGGATATCCGCCGCCCGAGCGATGGTTTCCACCTTGATCTCCACCACGTCGTCGGGCTGGATATCGTGTTGGTGAACGATCTGCAGCGTGGCCGTCAGCGGCGAATGCGAAAGAGCCTCGATGGGAAATGCCTTCATTCCACACTCGTTGATCTTGAACCGCTCGCCCAGACCGTCAGTGAGCTTCCCCAGATTCCACTCCGGGCCGAAGCAATGCACCAATCCTTCCTTGCCGTCAACCACGTGTTCCGGGCCGGAGAACCCCTCTTTGGCCAGGAGCGCCGCCTGCACACCGGCTTGCGTCGCCATCGGATCGACCGTGTTCTTCATCTTGGTTAGCTTGCCGGCGGTCACCGCCCCCAGCGTACAGGAGTGCGACGCGCTGATGCCGATGGCGTGCTGCATCTGCTCGGGGTCCAGTCTCAGCATGCGAGCGGCTACCATCGGCGAGACAAACGCGGTCAACGTGGCGTGATGCCAACCTCGCTCCCGAATCCCCGGCTCAGCCGCTTCGCAATAGCGCATCTCCATTTCGTGGCCTAGCACGATCCCGACGATCAGCTCCCGGCCGCTCAAACGCTTCCACTCGGCGATGGAGGTGGCTGCGGGAATGATGTCCGACGGATGGCAGGGGTCGGCTTTCCAGTAGATGTCGTTGTAGTCCATCGCCCGAATGGCCAGGGCGTTGTAGAGCGCGGCACTTACCACCGAACTCTTGGTGGGGCTGCCGATCAGGGTGCACTGGGGCTCGCCTCCCATCTCCCGCAGATGGGCCAGCAGCATGCGGGTGTCCTCCTGCCGGTAGCCGCCCAGCGCACATCCGATGGAATCGTAAAGGAACCGCTTGGCGGCCTCGACGGTTTGGGCATCGAGGTCGCCAAACTCGAGCCGGCTGGCCCATTCCGACAGTTGCAGTGTGATGGTTGACATAGGTCTCGTTTCCCCAGCTTGATGATGATCGTGCAGAATGCCATGCCGCGCCCCGGATCCGGTCGTCTGCCCGGGGCTTCGGGCTCGCGTCGGCGGTTGCTGAAATCAGCTCCAGTGGGCGGGCTGGTGCCCATTCCGGGGCTCACCTCGTCGATCGACGCTCTCGGTCGGCCGGAGAATATTCTGTCAACAGGCAGCGGTCCGCTCAATCCGCCTGCCCGGCCCAGACGCCGCGCCCCTACAGCCATCGAAGATGGTAACAAAAAATGACGGAAGATACCCCCCGTCAGGGGAGCACCTTCCGTCTTGTGATGTCCTGTCTTGCAAGCAAGACCTAGCATCGCAGCCCACTGTCCCAGCCACCGTGGCGCGAAGAGCTGAGCGAGTCGCTGCGAAGCTGCCGCATCACGCGGGAGACTACGTCTTCCGCTTCTTACGGCGTTTCTTTGCGGCTTTCTTCTTGGGGGCGGCTTTCTTCTTCTTGGTCGCCTTGCGCTTCTTGGTCGACTTCTTCGCCGCCTTGCGCTTCGTGGTCGACTTCTTCGCAGCCTTCTTCTTACGACGTTTCGCCATGGACATCACCTCCTTTCTGTCCGGGAATCGTAACACGTCCACCAGTCGTGTCAAAAAAAATAAAAAAAATTTCGATTTTTTTTTGGCGGCTCAATCGGGTGCCTGCGCGACGATCCCGTCGGTAG
>JADFPW010000152.1 GCA_022562105.1 Planctomycetota bacterium | reverse complement strand
CTCTTGGTGGCACTGGGCAAACTTGTTTGCCCGTGGCTTCAGGAACCACAGAACACGGGCAAACAAGTTTGCCCATGGCACCCGTCGAATCACGCGTGTCGGCGTACTGGTGCTGGTGAGCGTCGCGGTTCGGTGTCCTGCCCATGCCGACGGGGAGGACGCGTTGGATCCTGAGGCCACGCCGCACGTCGTGGCCACTCTCATCGATTCCACGCAGGTCGAGGGTCGTTTCGAGGGCATCCGCGATGGACAATTGAGTCTGGCCACGGACTCCGGGGTGGTGCGTCACCCGATCGACGAGCTGGGCGAGCTTCGTTTCCTGAACCCGTCGTCCACTCCGCAGAACAACGGCGACGCTTCGGTGGTGTTCTTCCTGGCTGACGGCGGGCGATTGGCAGGCGAGCTACTTGGCCCGCCATCGGTGGGGAATGGCGATACCGGTTCGATCGGGGATCGGCGTACAGCCAAGACACTGGTGGGCAAGCCACCAGTGGCACCCGCTCGAACACTGCCGGGCAAGGCACCAGTGGCACCCGCTCGAACACTGGTGGGCAAGCCACCAGTGGCACCCGGCGGGTCGAAGGCAGGCCTACGGGCACGGCTCGACGTGATTGGAACGGTCGACTTGCCCTTCACCGCACTGGCGGGCATGCGATTCGCTCGCCAGGCCGAGCATCCGGATGCGGAATCACTATTCACCAGCGGGCTCGCCGAGCGTTCGACCGAACACGACCTGCTCATCAGCGTGCGCGAGGGTCGGCTGAACACGGCCAGTGGCGCGCTAATGTCGCTATCCGCGGCGGGCGGCGTGTTTCGCTTTGCAGGTCGGGATCGCCCGTTCCGCACGGATGCGGTCTATGCCATTCTGCTGGCCGCCGGCATCGGTTCGTCGGGGGCCACGGCCTGGAGTACTCCCGGCGCGCCGGGATGCCGCCCGTCGGCCCGGGTTACGCTTGCCGACGGCTCGTCGTTCGGTGGGATGCTGCACGACGGAGGGCGAAATGAACTTGTTATCGACACGTCGTTTGGAGCACGTCTGTCGATTTCGATCAATCGAGTGGCGCAGGTGCGCTTCCGCAGCGACAGAATCGTCTATCTGAGCGATCTCGAGCCGCTGGCCACCGAGTCCGAGGGGATCACGCAGTCACCATGGCCGGTACGGATGGATCGCAGCGCGTCCAACGGGTTGATCCGCCTGGCGGGACGGGTTTATGACAAGGGAATCGGCATGCACGCTCGGGCATGGATCGACTTTGACGCGGACGCAGCATTCACCGATTTGCTGGTGACCATCGGGATCGACGACGCCGTCCGTCCCGGTGGTGAAGCGGTCTTTCGCGTTCTGGGAGACGATCGTACGCTCTACGACAGCGGCATCGTAACGGGGCGCGATCCCCCCCTGCCCATCCGGATCGACATCCGCGGCATCCGAAGCCTGCGCTTGATGGCCGACTACGGACAGGAATTGGATCTGGGGGCCCATGCCAATTGGGCTGACGCTCGATTCCTTCGTATGCCCAGAGGCGGCGTGGACGTGTCGGCGATAACCGGACCGTCGATCAGCTCCGACGGATGAGCCCATGGAACGCGTGTATGCTTCCTAAGTCCCGTTGTTATTGTTGACCGAGCCGCGACCGTGAGGGAGCGGTTTTTCTGACCCCTCCCTCACGGTCGGGGCTCGGATAAGATGCCATCGGCATGAATCATCACACTGGTGACCACCGGCGGTTCGGCGTCTGCCTGGCGGCGCTCGTCGTGTTCCCATGGGCAGCGCTGAACGTCCGGGGGAACGAAATCGCAGCGGGCGTCGAGACTCGTTCGCTCGCCGTCCGGGCTGAGACCGCCCGCATCGAGCTGATCGCTCGCCTAACCCCGACCGTGGTGTGTATCTTCAACGAACGACAGATGGGCGGCGGTTCGGGCGTGCTCATCGATGCCCAGGGATACGGACTCACCAACTACCACGTGATCGCTTCGCTTCTGGGAACTCGCCGAGGATTGGCCGGGCTATCCGATGGGAAGCTGTACGAGCTCGAGGTTTTGGGGATCGATCCCGGCGGCGACCTGGCCATGTTTCGCCTCACCGGCAAGGAGCGTTTCGATTTCGCCGAGCTGGGAGATTCGGATTCGCTGTCGCCCGGCGATCGGGTGCTGGCCATGGGCAATCCATTCACCCTGGCCGAACACTACTCACCCAGCGTCAGCATGGGCGTGGTCACCGGTGTTCATCGCTACCAGGAGGGTGTTCGCGGCGGATTGCTATACACCGACTGCATCCAGACCGACGCGGCCGTCAATCCGGGCAATTCCGGCGGGCCGCTGTTTGACGAAGCGGGACGAGTCGTCGGCATCAACGGGCGCATTTCTCCTAACTGGGAGCGGGCCGTCCGGGGGGAGGGCAGTCGCTTCAACGTTGGATTGGGCTACGCGATTTCGGTCAATCAGATTCGCCGATTCATCCCCGGATTGCGAGCCGGGCTTCTGGTGCGACATGGAACGCCGCAGGCCACCGTGACCACCGATCGTGACGGACGCGTCGTCTTCGATCAGGTCATGGAAGATGCGCCGGCCTGGGACGCAGGCATCCGACCGGGTGATGAGCTGATCGCCTTCGGCGGTCGGGCCATGGGCTCGCCGAACGACTACGCGAACATCCTCGGTGTCTACCCCGAGCATTGGCCGGTGTCGGTCGTTTTTGGTCATGGCAACGAGCTGCGAGCGGAGCGGTTGCGACTGGAACCGTTACGCGTTCCGATGAAAAAACCGTACCAAGTCGATCCGGAGGTGAACGCAAGGGCCGCCGCCCGCGCCCTGGGCGCCTATCTTCGGGCACAGGGTTCCGTCGCGTCGCAGCCCGTCACCTGGCAGGCTCGCCGTACGGGCATTGACGCCAGCGGTCAGCCGTTCGACGTTCTGATTACCCACAGCATCGACGCTGAAGGCGGCACGGAGGAGATCCGTGAGCAGGACGGTGGGTCGCCCGTCTTGCGATTCAATGCCGGCGGCATCGTCGGCGGGGTGACGTCGACTCCCATTCGCACGCGGGCACTGTCCGATGCGTTCTACGCCGTTCGATATCGAGCGAACTCAGGGCGATGGAACTCGCCGTCAGCCGAGCAGGATCTGAAATGGTCGCACATCGGGGCGGACGAAATGTTGGGCATGGACTCCGACGGCCGCGAGACGTCCTCGATATTGCTGGAAGTTATCCAAGCCACCCTGGGCCAGAACATCGTCGTGCAACTGGGTTTCGACACCGAAAGTCACCTGCTTCGACGAGTCGTGCTTCGTGAACCGCCGACCGGATTGGAGGTCACCCAGTTTCTGGACGACTATCGCCTGGTCGATGGCCGGTGGATACCACGCACCGTCCGCGTCGACGGCGCCATCGGGGAGTACACCGAGCGACGTAGCGATGGGAAGGTGTCCCCGTGACCGCTGCCGCAGGTCGTCGTCAACCAACAGGTCGCCGTCTACCAATTAGCAACAAAGTGGTTCGCACAGCGGCGGTGGCGTCGGTTCTGGTCGGTTCATGGATGGCATGGACGGCGCCGATGGCCCGGGCCGTTGGGTGGCACGGTCTGGTACTCCAGGCCGTGGGTGTCGAGGAGGTCATAGATGGGACACTGCAGCGCGTGGTCAAGCTCTATGGCGCCGGCGCCGGGCGGGAGCAGGGATACGCCAGCGGAATCGTCGTTTCGGACGACGGGCTCGTCCTGACCGTCGCTGCGTTGCTGCTGGAGTCCCGGGATCTTCTAGCGGTGACCCACGACGGGACGCGCTATGGGGCGAGCGTCGTGGCCCGCGATGACACACTCCAGGTAGCGCTTTTGCAATTGCATTTGACCACCCCGGACGGGCAGACTCCGGTCCGCGGACTGGCCCACTTCTCCCTCGAGGATCCGCCGGCGGTCACTTCGGGCGACTGGGTATTCGCTGCCGGCAATCCCTTCCGAGTGGCGGTCGGCGATGAGCCGGTCTCCATTTCGATGGGAGTGGTCAGCACCCGCACCCGCCTGCGGGCGACACGTCGGAAACGCGAGTTCCCCTACTACGGCGACGTGCTGGTGGTCGATGCCTCGACGTCCAACCCGGGCTCACCGGGTGGAGCGCTGGTCAATCTCGACGGTCGCCTGGTGGGCATGATCGGCCGGGTGGTCAAGAGCAAGACGACCAACACGCTGGTCAACTACGCCATGCCCGCCGACGTGCTCCACGACTTCTACGAACGGTCGGTGGCCTACATAGCGGCCAGCGCCCTCGCCGGCCGGAGCGCTGATGACGAGACACGGACCGGCCCGGACGCTCCGCTTGGACGAACGCCCGCCAGCGTCTTCCACGGCATCAAGCTGTTTTCACTGGGTTACAAGACGGATCTGCCGTTTGTGGAGCGCGTGGTTCGCGGCTCGCCGGCGGAGGTGGCCGGCATTCGCAAAGACGACCTGATTCGGGCCATCAACGGGCAAACGGTCCGAAGCGGTGCGGATTTCGATCGGCTGTTTGGCCAGCAAGCGGCGGGCGACGTTGTGGAGATCCTCGTGATACGACGGAATGAGCCGGTGACCATCACCCTGACGTTGGCTGCTCGCTAACGCTTCCTGATGAGTCACCCATCGCGCCGACCGGGATAGGCTGGGGAAAGGTGGAGCCGTTCCAAGTCACGTCGCCTTCGAGCAAAGGCTTGGGGCTCAGATGCCGGTACCCATCGGGGCGAAGCCATACTTCTCCTGCGGCTGGATGGCGTCGTCGGGCGCGTTCTCGGCCTTGGTCTTGATTTCCTGGGCGGTCTCTTCGACCTCGCTGTAGTTGTACAGAAGCGCCACGCCGCCGCCGATCACGGCCATCAATAGGACGATTTTGATGAGTTTTTCCATAAGTCAGATCTCCGGGCCATGCATGGCCAGCCTCTGCGAACAAGTGTACCACTCAGTGACATCAAATCAACCTGCCACACGCCTGTTTCCGTCGTATGGATCTGAGGGCGGCGCTTAGCCATCCTTCTGAACCTCGCTGAGGAAGGCTGAGGGGTGGTTGGCCCAGCGTTCGGCCTCCAACGGCGTGACCACGCCGCTTCGCACCAGAAGGACCAACGCCCGTTCCAGCGTCATCATGCGCTCTCCCGGCAGGTCACGGGTTCGGGTCTGCAACTGTGAGTAGATCTGCTCCAGTTTGCTCTGGCGAATCAGATTGGAAACGGCGTAGGTGTTGTTGAGGATCTCCATAGCCACGACGCGACCTTGCCCGTCGGCCCGGGGGATGAGCTTCTGCGACAAGACGTGGCTGAGCCCCAACGAAAGCTGACTGGCCACCTCCTCATGTCGACCGGGTGGAAACATATCCAGAATACGAGTGATCGTTCCTCGGGCGTCACGCGTGTGCAACGTCGAGAACACCAGATGCCCGGTTTCGGCTGCGGTCAGCGTCCAGGAGGTCGACTCCCGATCGCGCATCTCACCGACAAAAATGACATCCGGATCCTCGCGCAAACAGTCGCGCAGTCCGCGTTCGAAGCTGGGTACGTCACGCCCCACCTCTCGCTGGGAGATCATCGCCTTGGTGCCGGTGAGCTGATATTCGATGGGATCTTCTAGGGTGATGATCCGGCAGGGGCGCGTCTCGGCGATGTGGTGGATGAGCGATGCAATGGTGGTGGACTTGCCCGCACCGGTGATGCCGGTCACCAACACCAGCCCCTGTTGCTGATTGACGATGTCGCTCCAGACGGCATTTGGAAACCCGATCTGATCCAGTGGCGGCGGTTGGGCTTCCAAGGCGCGAACCGCGAGGACCAGGCCGTCGTTGTCGTGAAAACAGTTGATCCGAAACTGCATCGTTTCGGTGATGTAGGAGGTATCCACCGAGCGATTCTCGGTCAGCGTCGCCCATTCGGCATCGCTGAGCAGGCTCCTGGATAGTGCGACCAACGTCGGTGCATCCAGCGGCGGGCTCTTCATCCGCTGCAAATCGCCGTCCACCCGATAGACCGGCGGGGCATCGACTTTCAGATGTAGATCCGAAACGCGCAGCGAGCCGCGCTTGGCGAAATAGTCGAGCAGGTCGGCCATGCTCATCTTGCGATCGGCCGAGACGGCGTAGACTTTCGAGTCGATCCGGTTGGTTGATGACATTAGCGTTCGGCGGCCACCGGATGATCGCCGGCCCGTTGCTCACCATAGCAGTTTGGGCACAGACGACTCCCGGATGGGAGATAGTAGACCGATTCGAACCCGCGGCCGCAACGGTCGCACAGGCCGGCAGCAGCGGGGGGGTAACGATGTCCGTCCGGGGCGTGGGTGCGCTCGCGCTCGCGCTGCTCGAAGCGCTTCTTGCCGCGATGCCACAACGCGACCTTGATCGAAGTCCAGAACACCACGATCAGGATGAATCCCACCCCGGCGGCGATGAGGGCGCTGATCAGCAGGAACAGATTCCTGCCCAGCGTCTCAGGGCTGACCCACAGGACCATCAGGCGACCTCCGGCGTTACCCTCACCGCTCGCAGGGCATGCAACGCCAGCGGTGTGCGGCAGAATCAGTACCGCGACCGTCAGGGAGCGGCCACAGCGCCTCGTCGAGTGCCGGGCGACGTGCCCCACAGGGCCGCTCGCTCACGCTCGCGGTACTGATGGTGCCGCGCCTCTCGCCGGCCGTCGACACGCCGACCGACTGGAAAGTCGGTCCCCACACTAGGATGGTTTACTAGCGGTCGCCGGCGAGCCGGGCGGCATCGAACGCCGTGAGGGCGGCCTCAAGGGCCGCGCTGTCGCCCAGGGTCAGCTCCGGGATGACCCGGTAGATGCCTCCACTGTCTCCGCTGCCGCCCCCCTGGCCGACACAACCGGCTGTCAACACAAAACCGCACGACACCACCACCAGGCCGCTGATGAAACCGAAACGCTTCATGGTTAGTCTCCAAGACTCCTGAATATCAATCAGATGGACCCGCATCGTGGTTATAGGCGCCAGAGCACCGGCAGGTCAATGCAAAGCAGAACCCGTCCGCGTCCGACGAAGCTGGTTTCTACTCTCCAGTCGCCCGGATGGACTGGAGAACACGGTCAAATAGCGCCAGATCCCCTTCGTGGAGGTTGGACTTCGAGATGAGCTCCAGAAAGAAGGCGTCCCCGCCGTTGGGGGCGGAATCATCGAGCCCAACAGCCACTACGTACCCCCGCGAGCGCACCTCCAGAACCGCCCCGCGATACGGGCCGACGGATACAGGTTCTCGCCACTCGGCTCGGGCGTCTCCAGTGGCGGCCGGTCCGGCGCGTTCTTCGTATATCCGCTCGCAGATCTTGGACGCGGTGGCGTTCCCGACTCCATCCAGGCGCGAGAGAATGATCTCTCGCGGCAGCTCGTTGGGGCCGCTGCTCCACTCGATGCCCGGCATGCCCCCATCGACGAGTTCACGCATGGCCCAGCCGCCGGGAGGCTGAAGGGAGATCGGCCAACCTGGAGGGGTAACCCGCTGGTCCAAGGCAATGTTCCGCCGAACGCCAACCATCACCCAGGCTACACCAGTCGACGTTACCAGCAAGCCGACGCAGATCGCACCGACCAACCTGGGTTGGCCAGAGGTTTGCTTGACGTGCGAGGTAGACACAGCGCGGCTTATGCTACGCGGTACCGGCGGCCGTCACAACCGGCTCGCCGAACACGGTCGCTCCAGTTGGTTAGGGTGCGGGATTGAACGTCTGTTACCAGCCGCGGACTTCAGTCCGCGCGGATCCAGCCACGTTGGGATTCTCGCGTACCTCCACGGCCTGGAGTACCAGACCGTGCCACACACACGACACCTACCGGCAGATTGCCCGCTACCCGATACCCAGCAAGTCGCCGATATACGGGGCGTACTTGACCACCAGGCCGGCAAAAACCACGCTGACCATGCTCATTAGTTTGATCAGAATGTTCAGGCTGGGGCCGGAGGTGTCCTTGAACGGATCGCCCACCGTATCGCCGATCACGGCGGCCTTGTGGGCATCGGTGCCCTTCCCCCCGTGCTTACCGGTCTCGATGTACTTCTTGGCGTTGTCCCATGCTCCGCCTGCGTTGGCCATGAAGATGGCTACCGCAAACCCGCAGGTCAGCCCGCCGGCCAGCATGCCCATCACTCCGGGCACGCCGAAGATCAGCCCCACCGCCACCGGGAGGGCGATGGCCAGCAGCGACGGAACAATCATCTCCTTCTGGGCCCCGCGGGTGGAGATGGCCACACACTTGGCGTAGTCGGGCAGGGGTTCGCCCTGGAACTGGATCTGCCTGCGAGGCCAGTTCTCACAATCGTCGGCGTAGGCCTGGTCGTGCCCTTCGGATTTGAGATACTCCCTCATCCTGTCGAACTGCCTGCGGCACTCCAGCATCATTTGATAGGCTGCCCGTCCAACCGCTTTCATGGTCAGGGCGCAGAACAGAAAGGCCATCAATACGCCGGAAAACATCCCGCAGAGCACCTTCGGGTTCATCAAGGTCACGTCGTAGAAGCTGGTAAACTGCTGCATGGTGGCCCGGCGAGAGGCGACGAGCTTGATGGGGTGGCCCCCAAAGCTCAACATCTGAATGTCGTCGTCTTCCGGATCCGGTGCGGTCAGGGCTCCCAGCGTAGATTCGCGTGTCAGCTCGTCGGGCACGTCGCTCAGGGCCATGAAGCATTCGTACGCTCCCTCATGGGTTCCGGCCTTGAACTTCTGGGCAAACTTCTTGTGACCCATGTAGAAGAGCTGCCCGACACCAGCGAACTCGTCCGTCTTGGCATCTTCGACGCGGTACTCGACGTACGACTGCGCCTCACGCACCTGGCCGACTCGCACTTCCTCGACATAGGCCGCCAGCAACGCCAGGGCGGTCAGGGCCGCCGAGCCGATGGCGAATCCCTTGCCCGTCGCAGCCGTCGTGTTGCCCAGCGAATCCAGGGCGTCGGTTCGTTCGCGTACAATCGGATCCTGGCCGGACATCACTGCATTCCCGCCGGCGTTGTCGGCGATCGGTCCGTAAGCGTCGGTAGCCAGGGTGATGCCCAGTGTGGCTAACATGCCCACCGCGGCGATGCCCACGCCGTATAAACCGAGCATGAACTCCTCACCGCCGCCGGCGAAGGTGAACGACCCGAGGATCGCGATAATGATGATGGTCAACGAAGCCCAGGTGCTCTTCATCCCCTCCGCCACGCCGGCGATGATGAGGGTGGCTGGGCCGGTGAGGGCTTGCTCAGCGATATCCTGGGTCGGCTTGTAGTCGTAGCTGGTGTAGTATTCGGTGAACTTCCCGATGGCCATTCCGGCAAAAAGCCCGATGCTCACCGCGGTGGCCACGCCCCACCAATTAACTCCCACGATGTCGCCCAGGAGCAAGTAGCACACGCCGTAGGAAGCCAAGGCGATCAGGACGGTCGAACCGAAAACCCCTCGGTTCAGGGCGCCCATCAGTTGAGCCATGTTGGCCCCTTCGTGCGTCTTGACCAGGTAGATTCCGGCAATGCTCATCAGGATTCCCGCTCCGGCAAGCACCATGGGGACGACCAGTAGTTTGATGGCATCTTGCATGGCCATGGAATTGCCCATGGGATCGACGTTCCGAAGGGCCACGGCCGCAGCTACGCCCAGCGCCGCCGTCGCCAGAATGGAACCGGCATAGGACTCGTACAGGTCGGCCCCCATGCCGGCCACGTCGCCCACGTTGTCCCCCACGTTGTCGGCGATGGTGGCTGGGTTTCGCGGATCGTCTTCGGGAATGCCCGCCTCGACCTTGCCCACCAGGTCCGCCCCGACGTCGGCTGCCTTGGTGTAGATCCCCCCGCCGACACGGGCGAACAAGGCCTGCGTGCTGGCCCCCATGCCGAAGGTCAGCATCACCACGGTGATCTCGCTCAGGGTCATTTCGGTGAACGTATAGAGGCCCCAGAACCAGCCCGTAATGTCAATCAACGCAAAACCGACCACGATGAACCCCATGACCGCCCCCGCTCGGAAGGCGACCACCAAGCCGCGATTCAAGTCCTGGCGGGCACCGGCGGTGGTGCGGTGGGCACTGTTGGTGGCAGTTTTCATCCCCAGGAAGCCGCAAAGCCCGCTGAAGAAACCGCCGGTCAGGAAGGCGATGGGGACGATCTTGTGTTGGACATGCAGCACGTAGGCCATGAACGTCAATATGAGGGCCAGGACTCCGAAGAC
>JADFPW010000151.1 GCA_022562105.1 Planctomycetota bacterium | reverse complement strand
ATCTGCTCCGCATTGCCGTGGTCGGCGGTAACGATCAACCGCCCGCCCTTGGCGCGCACAGCCTCCACTACGGACCCCACGCATTCATCCACCACTTCGACGGCCCGCACCGCAGCCGAAAGATTGCCGGTGTGTCCAACCATGTCCCCGTTGGCGAAGTTGATCAGCAGAAGATCGTCGCGATGAGACTGTAATCGGCGGAGCACGGCGTCGGTGATTTCGTAGGCGCTCATCTGCGGCTTCTGGTCATACGTGGAGACGTCGCGGGGTGAGGGTACCAGCTGCCAATGCTCGTTGGGGAAGGGCTCGTCGCGGTAGTCGTTGAAGAAATACGTCACGTGGGGGTATTTCTCCGTTTCCGCGCAGCGAAACTGCCGCAACCCCTGATCCGCAAGGAAAGATCCCAGGATGTCGCGCATCTTGGGCGGCTTGGAAAACGCGACGCGGACGGGCAAGCCTTTTTCGTAGGCTGTAGTGGTGACGAAGAACAATTCTTTCTTTTCCGCGCGCTCGAACCCGATCGGCGCGCCGTTTTCGCTCTTGCTCGCAAACGGGAACTCGTCGTACACGAACGCCTTGGTCAGCTCGCGCGGACGATCGCCGCGGAAGTTGAAGAAGATGACGCTGTCGCCGTCCTGAATCGTGGCCAGCGGCTTGGATCCGTCGTCGCTGATCGCGGTGGCTTCGATGAACTCGTCGCCTCGGCGCGACTCCTCCGTGGGGTGGTCGTAGTACCACTGGAAGGCCTCGTCTGCGCCAGCGGCCCGGCGACCGCGCCCTTCGGTGTAGAGTCGATAGGCCTGCTCGACCCGCTCCCACCGGTGATCCCGGTCCATCGCGTAGTATCGTCCGATGACGGAAGCGATGCGTCCCACTCCAATCTGGGCCAATTTCGCTTCGATCTGACGGACGAATTCGATCCCGCTGGTGGGGGCCGAGTCGCGCCCGTCGCCGATGACATGGACAAAGACGCGGTCGCCGGGGAAACCGGATCGCTTGGCCAACTCGATCAATGCGTACAAGTGGGGCAGTATGCTGTGGACACCGACGTCGCTGCACAGACCCATGATGTGGACCGCGCCACCCGACGCGGTCGCCCGCTCGAACGCTCCGCCCAACACCGCGTTGTCGAAGAACGTGCCGTCCTCGATGCGGCCGGTGATGCGCATGATCTCCTGATCGACGATGCGACCCGCTCCGATGTTCTGATGGCCGACCTCGCTGTTGCCCATGATGCCGTCGGGCAGGCCGACGTGGTGCCCGCTGGTGTGGATGAGCACGTGGGGATAGTCGCTCATCAAGCGATCATCGACCGGCGTGTTGGCCAAGTGGATGGCGTTGGCGTGATTCCACTCAGGATGCGGGTTGGTCCCCCAACCGTCGCGGATGATTAGCATGAACGGTCGGCGGGTGATCTTGCCCATGTCTTACCTCTCCAATAGGCCACTCGATCCGCGTGGTGGCCGAGTCTCGCCTCAGTGGCGGAGCCGCTCGGTGGCCGTACCGATTCGCCTCAGTCCCTCGGAAAGTATTGTCGGCTCAATGGCGATCCCGAGACGAATGTGATCGGGCAGATCGAAGAACCTACCCGGGACGACCAGGGTATCGTATTGCTCGATCAACAGACGGCAAAGGGCATCGCCGTTGATGCCCGGTTCAAGGCGCAGAAGCGCGAAGGAAGCTCCGGCGCTGGGATAGCCGTGCATGTCGTCCTGCGATTTCAGCCAGGCGGACAGGATGCGATGTCCATCCTCACAGAGCCGCCGTGAGCGCTCGGTGAGTCGGCCAAGCCTCTCGAAAGCGACCACTCCCAGTTGTTCGCTGGGTAGCGAGTTAGCCCCATGCACGTGGTCCATCACCGACCGAGCCCGATCAATCATGGCTTCGCCGGCGATCAGCCAGCCGGCGCGTAGCCCTCCCAGGCCGTAGACCTTGGTCAGCGAGTTGGTGGTCAAGACGTGATCACCCAAGGTGGCGGCCGTCCATCCGGGTTCGCCGTGGCATCGCGTTGCAAAGTCAAGGTAAACCTCGTCGATCACCATGAACCCGCCGGCGTCCCCGACCATCGATGACAATAGGTGCAGATCATCGGTTGGACAGCGGACGCCGCTGGGATTGTGTAGATTGCTGAACAGAAGTCCGCGGGCCCCGTCGGCAAGCCCGCGCCGGACCGCATCGAGCGGAATCGCAAAGTCGTGACTCGGGTCTCGGCGTATGAACTGGATCTCGAGCCCCAGAAACTCGGCTGCACGACGTAGCGGTTCGTACACCGGAAACTCCATCAACACCCGATCGCCTCGATCAAACGCGCAGGTCAAGGCGAAGAAGTTCGCCGTAGTCGTGCCGGGTAGGGGCAAGACGCGACTGATCTGCGTTCCGTAAGCATCGGCGATGCAAGCGGTCAGCTCTTGAAGGCCATAGAAGCTGGGGGCGGCGAGTTCGATCGATCGAACGTCGAAGTCCAGCTCGGCTGTGCTCACCTGGGGTACGCCGCTGTGGGCGAGTGGGTAGGCGCAATCCGGCAGCGCTTTGGCCCAGCGAAGGTACTCGACACGTGGAACGTGCATGGAATCTATGTACGGCCGCCCGTGTCATTGGACAAGCGGTCCGGTCATGGACCCATGCAGCCGGGAATCGCGATCCCCGAAGTCGTTTGGCCTGCGGGCGGGATCCCCGTTGACATGGAGCGAGTCGAGCCTAGACTCTGGGTGGGCCGTGTTGTGCGCCCAAAGCCCAAGGAGTAGGAGCTTTCTTTATGCCCGAGTCACCCGACAAGTCGCATCTGGTGGTCAAGGAGACCGACGGGGTGTGCGTGGTGGAGTTTTCCGATCGCAAGATCCTCGACGAGCTCTCCATCACCGAGATTCAGGACGAGCTCACCGATCTGGTGCGGGACCAGCAGGGCGTCAAGCTGCTGCTGCATTTTGGGGCTGTCGAGCACATGTCCAGCGCCGCCCTGGCCATGCTCATCAATCTGAATGAGCAGATCAAGGGCGTCAATGGCGTGCTCAAGCTCTCCGATATCATTCCGCAGATTTACGAAGTCTTCAAGATCACCCGCCTGAACAAGCTGTTCGACATTCACAAAACGGCGCGAGAAGCGCTGGCAGCGTTCTAGGTTCGGGTCGGTCACGCGCGACTGCCATGACCCAGGTCGATCCCGACAACGAAGCGACATACAACGTCGTGGAGGTTCCCAGCACGCTGCACGACGCCAAGATTCCCGAGCAGCGGATCATGGCCGACGTGCAGGCCTGCGGATACTCCGAGAACGCCATGTTTGCCATCAAGTTGGCCCTCGAGGAGGCCATGACCAACGCCGTCAAACACGGCAACGAGAACGACCACACCAAACGGATCGTCGTTCGATACGCGGTCATGCCGGATCGAATCATCATCATCGTGCGCGACGACGGGCCTGGTTTCCTCCCCGCGGGTGTTCCCGATTGCACAAGCCCCGATCGGCTGTCGGTACCCAGTGGACGGGGAATCATGCTCATGAACGCCTACATGGACGAGGTCTGCTATCGCGACCGAGGCCGCGAAGTCTATCTGATGAAACGCAACGAGTAGGCGGGTCCCAAGCTGCCCGATCTGCGACGTTGGCGATCGGGTCGCAGCCCGGTCCACGAATCGATGTCCATGAGCACGCGACGAATCATTCATTTCACCGGCAGCGTCCAAGGCGTGGGGTTCCGCTATACGACCTGCGACATCGCCGCCGGCTACCGAGTCACCGGATACGTCCGCAACCTCGCCGACGGGCGCGTCGAGATGGTGGCCGAGGGCGAGCCGGAGCAAATCGACCGTTTGGTCGCCGCCTTGTCGGTTCGGATGCAGGACTACATCCGGGAGGTGGCGGCCCACGATTCACCGGCCACCGGTGAGTTCGCTGACTTTCGCATCTCCTATTGATCTATTCACCAATGGCGTTTCGCCATCGCCGGTGATCCGCTGGAAACAACCGGATGGATAGCATCCGCCGCCGGCGACGCCCGGGGCTGCACAATGGGGACTGTTTCCGCTATGATCGCCCCCGCTGCCAGACGCCGTCGGGGCGAGCTGTATGGCAGTTTCAGGGGACAGGGTCGGGGGCGGTTTTGCCATGATCCCAAGGAGGACATCGGTACGGTGAGGATTTTGACGATCATCAAGCGCGTCCCGGATTCCAACGCGACGCTGAAGGTCAGACCCGACGGGTCGGGGATCGAGGAGGCGGGGCTCAAACACGTCATCGATCCGTTCGACGAGTTCGGGGTCGAGCAGGGTATCCGATTGAAGGAGAAGCGTTCGGACGTCGAGGAGGTCGTAGCCCTGACGGTCGGCCCTGAGACGGCGAGCGAGACGATCCGCCAAGCGTTAGCCATGGGCGTGGACCGGGCGATCCACGTGTGCGACGACGCCTTCGAGTCGCGTGACGAGCTGTTTCTAGCCGCAGTGCTGGCGGCTGCGATTCGACGTCAGGAGACGCCGTTTGACCTGATTCTGTGCGGCAAGCAGACCATCGATCAGGATAGCGGGCAGATTGCCCCAGCCCTGGCGGAGTACCTGGACCTGCCCCACGTCGGAGCAGTGACCAAACTGGAGGTCGCCGATGATGCAAGCAGCTTTAAGGCCAATCGTCGGATTGAAGGGGCCGAAGAAATCGTCGAGTGCTCCCTCCCAGCCCTGATTAGCTGTGAAAAGGGCCTGGCTGAACCGCGCTACCCGTCGCTACCCAACCTGATGAAAGCCAAGCGCAAGCCGGTCGAGAAGTTGACCGCTGCCGATCTGGACGGTCTCGACGCCGCCGGTCCGGGTACGACGTTCGAGTCCCTGTCTCCGCCTCCACCACGGCCGCCATGCACATTCCTCGACGGGGAGCCGGAGGAGATGGCGGCCGAGCTGGTCCGTTTGCTCCGCGAAGAGGCCAAGGCGATCTGAAGGCCGGTACGGGAGCGGGATCATCAACGAACCGATTCGACAACAAACATAACGGCCCGCGACGCGGTGAGAGTGGAAGTCACGATTGACCCCGACCGGCCGAGACAAGGTGAGGAATGACCGACAGAGTGCTGATTTTCGTCGAGCAACGTGAGGGCCGAATCAACCCGGTCTCGTATCAGATGTTCGCGGCCGCCCGGGCGTTGGGCATCGACGATGTGTGGGCCTGCATCATCGGCCGCGGCGTAGACGGGCTGGTCGATACGGTGGCAGCCTATGGCGCGAAGAAGATCCTGCTGATCGACGATCCCGCGCTGGAGTTCTATCGCCCGCTGACCTACGCCCGGGCGCTTTGCTCTGCCATCGAAGCGGCCGACCCGGCCGTGGTGCTGATGCCGACCACGTTCATGGGGCGCGATCTGTCGCCGCGGGTGGCGGTGCGGATGCACGCCGCGCTGGCCACCGACTGTTTGGAGCTGAGTCGTGACAACGGCGTGTGTCGGGTCACCAAATCGTTGTACAGCGGGAAGGTGACCGGCACGTTCACGTTGGCGGCTGGGAGATTGCAGATGGTCGCGGTTCGGGCCAATGCCTATTCGGCTCCCGCGCCGTCGGAAGGTGCATCCGCTGAGACTCAGAGCATTCCCTACACCGCCGGAGATGGAGATGACCGCATCAAGTTGCTGGAAGTCGCCCGCACCAGCGGAGGCGTCAAAGACGTCTCCGAAGCCGACATCGTAGTCTCCGGCGGGCGATCTCTGAAGTCGGAAGAGAACTTCAAGATCATCTATGAGCTGGCTGAAGTGCTCGACGGCGCGGTGGGCGCGTCGCGGGCGGCTTGCGATGCGGGCTACCAGCTGCACAGTCGGCAGGTCGGTTTGACCGGCAAGGTGGTCACCCCGCGATTGTATATCGCTTGCGGCATCGATGGCGCCATACAGCATCTGGCGGGCATGCGCGGCAGCAAGCTGATCGTGGCCATCAACACCAAGCGTGAGGCGCCGATCTTCAACGTGGCCACCTACGGCTGCGTGGCGGATCTGTTCGTCGTGGTGCCGTTACTGACCAAGGCCATCGCTCGGTTGAAAGAGACGGGCTAGCGAGGAGATCTGGGGATGAGTCCGCTAGGCATGGGCCTGCTCTTGATCGTGGGATGGGGAGCGTTTGCCTACTCCAGCCGGCGCCGGTGGCGACTGATGATGGTTGGAGGGCCGGCGCCGCGGTTTGATCACATCGGCGAACGCATCCGTTTGACGCTTCGATACGCATTGGCCCAGATGCGCATGCGGCGATACCCGGTGGCCGGCGCCGCCCACATGCTCATCTTTTCGGGCTTCGTGATCTTGTTGCTGCGTTCGTTGATCCTGTGGGGACGCGGGTTTGACGAGGAGTTTAGTTTCTGGATCTTTTCGCCGGATCAACCGTTGGGAGCGTTGTACGCCCTGCTCAAAGACCTGTTTGCCGTCCTGGTAATCCTCGGCACGCTGGTTTTCTTCTACTTCCGCCTCATCGTTCGTCCGGCTCGTCTGACTTACAATCTGGATGGACTGATCATCCTGGGCATCATTCTGCTCATGATGGTTGCGGACATCCTCTACGACGGCGCATCGATGGCTGCCCGGGGTCGCGGGTTCACCGCCTGGGAGCCGGCGGGTTCGACGATGGCGGCGCTGGTCGGCGGCCTGTCGGACGGGAGTTTGGAAGTTCTGAGGCACATCGGCTTCTGGACCCACTCCGCCCTGGTGTTGATCTTCCTGAACATCCTGCCCTACTCGAAACACTTCCACGTGCTCACCGCGTTTCCCAACGTGTTCATGCAGGATTTGACGCCGAGGGGTCGATTGGTCCCCATCGACGATCTGGAAGGCAAGGTCGAACGTGAGGAGACGCTCGGCGTGCGGCGGCTCGACCAGTTTTCCCGCAAGGCGATGCTCGACTATTACACCTGCACCGAGTGCGGGCGATGCAGCGACGTGTGTCCCGCAACGATCACCGGCAAGAAGCTGTCGCCCAAACATTTCATTGTCGATTTGCGCGACTTCCTCTACAAGCACGAGACCGCACTGGTGGCCGGCTCGAATGGCGGAGCGACCCACGCCCAAGGCGGTGACGATGAACCGTCCCACCGCATCGACTTGGTGGACGGAGTCATCGATCCGGAGGTCTTGTGGGCTTGCACTACCTGCCGAGCGTGTGAAGAGGAATGCCCGGTGTTCATCTCCTTCGTCGACAAGATTGTCGATATGAGGCGCTATCTGGTGCAGGAACGAGGCGAGTTTCCAGCCGAGTTGCAGACGGCCTTTCGCGGTATGGAATCCAGCATGAACCCGTGGGGTTTCCCGGCGGACGAGCGAGCCAAATGGTCTGACGGCTTGGACGTGCCGCTGCTGGCCGACAAACCCGACGCCGAAGTACTGCTGTGGGTCGGCTGCGCCCCGTCGTTTGATGATCGGGCCAAGAAGGTCTCCCGGGCGCTGGTTTCCTTGCTCAACCAGGCGGGTGTGAGTTTCGCCATCCTGGGCACCGAAGAGCGATGCACCGGTGATCCGGCCCGTCGAGCGGGCAATGAATACCTGTTCCAGTTCTTCGCCCGAGCCAACGTGGAAACGCTGAACGGCTACCAAGCGGACCAGAAGACCATCGTCACCTCCTGCCCGCATTGTTTCAACACGCTGGCCAATGAGTACGGCGACTTCGGCGGAAACTACCGGGTCGTTCACCATACGGAGTTCCTGGCCGGGCTGCTGCGCGACGGGAAACTGAAACCGACCAAGTCGGTTGACGCCAGAGTTACCTACCACGACTCCTGCTACCTGGGGCGATACAACGACATCTACGACGCCCCGCGTAAGCTGCTCGAATCGATACCCGGACTGACCCTGGTGGAGCCGGCCGAGACTCGCGATCGGGGCATGTGCTGTGGGGCGGGCGGGGCCCAGATGTTCAAAGAGGAGGAGCCGGGCACCGACCGGGTCAACTCGGTCCGGACGGACCAGTTGCTGGCCACCGGTGCGGAAACGGTCGCGTCGGCCTGCCCGTTCTGCATGCGAATGCTGACCGACGGGATAGCAGGCAAGAACCGCGAGGAAGTGAAACAACTCGACGTGGCCGAGCTGCTCCTGCAGTCGGTGGGCGAAGAAGCAACTCGCGGATCGTAGCCGTGTATCTTGGGGTAAGACGCCCAGCCCCATAGCCCTGGAAGGGCGTCGGTTCCTAGCCAGGGGCGCGAGCCCCTGGGACGGAGAACCAAGGGAACCCAAGCCCCCGAATGGGGGCGAAAGTCTGTCGCCCTTGCAGGGCTAGGTGTTGTTCGGCGAACGAAACTCAGGGGCTGACGCCCCTGGCTGAGGACTATCGTCCCTACGGGACTGAGGACTGCTTAAACCAGTGCTAAACGCGGACCCAGCCGGCGGAATTGCAAACGCCTGAAGACTTATGGAAGGAAATGAATCTCGATGGCTACGGTCGCACGACGAATTGCAGAGTGGGTCACTGAGCTACGCTACGAGCAACTGCCGGACAAGACGGTGCATGAGGTTCGCCGACGCGTTCTCGATTCCATCGGGTGTGCCCTGGGCGCGTATCACGCCGCCCCCGCCAAGATCGCCCGGGCGATGGCTACCGCGATCCACGACACGCGGGCTGGAACCGTGTGGGGGACGACGCACAGCACCTCTCCCGAGTTGGCCGCGTTCGCCAACGGGGCCATGGTGCGCTACCTGGACTTCAACGACACCTACCTGAGTCTCGAACCTGCCCACCCATCGGACAACATTCCCGCAGCCGTCGCCGTCACCCAGGCCACCGGCAAAACGGGCAAGGACATGATCCTGGCGTCGGTGATCGGCTATGAGATTCAATGTCGGCTGTGCGATGCAGACAGTTTGCGCAAGAGCGGCTGGGACCACGTGACCTACGGAGCACTGAGCACCGCTGTCCTGGCGGGCAAGCTGTGGGATCTCGATGCCGACGGACTGGAGCATGCCCTCGGTCTGGCGGGTGTGTGCAACATCACCACCCGTCAAACGCGCACCGGGCAGATTTCCATGTGGAAGGCGTGCGCGTTCTCCAACGCCGCCCGCAACGGGGTTTTTGCCGCGGACCTAGCCCGGCGCGGCATGACCGGGCCCAACGAAATCTTCGAGGGCCCCAAGGGGCTGATGCACCAGTTGTCCATTCCGGGCGTCGCGGAGGTCATCCTCGGCCGCGACGGGGATTTCATGATCGACCGAACCTACATCAAATACTGGCCGGCCGAGTATCACTCGCAGAGTGCAATCGACGCCGCGTTGCAACTGCGCAGCGAGATCGGCGACCGCAAGATCGAGTCCATCCACATCGGCAGCTTCGAGGCTGCGGTGAGCATCATCGGCTCGGAGCCGGAGAAGTGGCGTCCCACGTCGCGCGAGACGGCCGATCATTCGATGGGCTATTGTGTCGCGGTGGCGTTGCTGGACGGCAACGTGACGGCCGAGTCGTTCGCCACCGAGCGTCTGACCGATCCGAAGATCCTGGATCTGCTCGATCGCACCAAGATCACCGAGGAGCCCGAGCTGAATACCGGCTATCCGGAGGGCATCCCCAATCATCTGACCTTCACCCTCGCCGACGGCACCAAGCTCGACAAACGGGTCGATTTCCCCCGCGGCCACTACAAGAACCCGATGACCGACGACGAGGTGGTGGACAAGTTCAAGCGCCAAGCCGCCGGCGTGGTCTCCGACGCCACGGCCGACAAGATCATCGACCTCTGCTGGCGCCTGGATCAGCTCACCAACCTGGCCGAGTTGTTCGAGTTCGAGGTGTTGGACAAGTGATCGAATTGTCTTGAGTGGACCATCGACCTGGATACTGCACGCTGTGTTAGGATTTGTACGTGTGCCGCTGCTCTCGTTCAGTGTGGATAGATCTTCAGGAGGACACTACTCGCGAGTAGTGATACCAGCGATTCGCACATTGGCCAGTCGGTAGGCAGGTGCTCAACCTACCTGCACCATAGCGAACGCTGATTGGTGTGGGCCGGTTGTTGGTCCGCCCGGCATGTTTGGGATGAGAGGTGCAGTGACCCCGCAATGTCATCGCGAATTCGAAAGGACTTCGACCACCTCGACGCGGCTGCGCTTACTTCTCCTTGGCTGCCTTCTCATCGGCGCAGTCGGCCTGGGTCTTGTGCGTTTCTTGCTCCCATATGTGAACTCGTACAAGGATGGAGCACTCGTGGCCGTCGATACCTTGAAGTCCTCGAGGCTGGACAG
>JADFPW010000150.1 GCA_022562105.1 Planctomycetota bacterium | reverse complement strand
AACTCACCCTGCATAAGCTTGTCCAGCGAGTGCAAGTCAAGGTTGATCCGGTGGTCGCTGCATCGGTTCTGCGGGAAATTGTACGTCCGGATGCGCTGCGAGCGATCGCCGCTGCCGATCATCGAACGCCGGGCACTATCGCGCTCAGACGTCTGCTGCTGCATCTCACGATCATGCAGACGGGCGAGCATGATCCGCCGCGCCTTGGCCCGGTTCTTGTGCTGCGACTTCTCGTCACGCATCGAGACCGCAATCCCCGTCGCCTTGTGGTGCAAGCGAATGGCCGACGAAACCTTATTGACGTTCTGACCGCCGGGTCCGCCGGCTCTCGACACGAACTCGTCCACGTCGGTATCCCAATTGACCTCGATGTTGATCTCGTCCGGCTCAGGGAGGACCGCAACCGTAGCGGCCGACGTGTGAATGCGCCCCTGGGTTTCGGTCTTGGGAACCCGCTGCACGCGATGTCCACCGCCCTCATAACCCAACGCCTGCCAGACGCCCTCGCCCTTGATATTCAGGACGATCTCCTTGAGTCCGCCAGCCTCGGCGAAGGATTGATCCATCACCTCGACGGCAAATCCCCGGCCTTGGCTGTAGCGCAGGTACATCTCGTATAGATCGCGAGCAAAAAGGGCGGCCTCCTCGCCTCCGGTGCCCGCCCGAATCTCCAGGATAATCGACGTGATCCCCGCGTCGTCGGCCGTGACCAGCGATTCCTTCAGCGCCTCCCACCGGCGGTCGCACTCCTTCTGCAACTCGGGGAGCTCCTCGCGGGCCAGATTGCGCAGCTCGGCATCCTGGTCGCTGTCGGCGATGATCGATTGAGCCTCCTCGAGTTGCTCGAATATCCGGCAGTATTCGCGAAACGGCTCGGCCAGGCGGCGAAGTCGCCCCATCTCCTTGGCCAGCTTGATGCTCAGGTGGGGATCGCCAGCGACCTTGGGGTCGCCGAGCTGTTGGGTAATCTGATCGTACTGCTCGGCGACGGCTTGGAGCTTGTCACGCAATCGACTATCAACATCGTTCGTCATGGTCGCCTGACTCTGATTCGAGGTCTCGTTCGCCCCTCACCCCACCATCGGCCCTTTACGCGTCGGGGGCGATCCATTCCGGGCGGGCTGCTTGAATACTGCCCGGCGAGGACCACGTGACCAAACAAAAACCACGCCCCGGCGGCCTGTAGGGGCGCCGTTCGGGCGTGGAAACAGAACTCGGTCGAAAGCTAAGCGCCGGCCTTGGCGGACGCCTTGCTGCTCGGCTTCTTGAAGTAATCGCCGCCGAACTTCTTCACGAACCGCTCGACTCGGCCGGCGGCGTCGACGAACTTCTGGCTACCGGTAAAAAACGGATGACACGCCGAACAGATATCCAGGCTGATCGACGGAATCGTGGCCCGGGTCACGAACGTGTTGCCACACACGCACTTGACCGCGCAGTCCATGTACTTGGGATGAATCTCTTTTCTCATCGTTCGTCGCCTCTCGCAAGCCGAGTATTCTAGTCTATCCTCAGCCGAAACTCAACCCCGGGGCCGCTCCGGCTCGGTTGGCAGCAAGCCTAGCCATCCCGGATCGATTCGCGGATCCTGGAGGCCAACTCATCGTCCCGCGTCGCCTCGCCTGGGATAGGAGTCCATCGGTACCCCAGCCCGTCCCCGTCGGTCCGGGGGATGACGTGGAAATGCACGTGCATGACCACCTGACCGGCTACCGGCCCGTTGTTCTGGAGTACGTTGTACCCCGCCGCACCGACAGCCTCGCGGATCGCCCGGCCCACTCGCTGAGTCGCCACCGCGACCTCCCGCACCACATCCTCGGGCATGTCGTGCAAACCCTCGAAATGGGCCTTGGGGATTACCAGCGTATGACCCGGTGCCAGCGGAGCTGCATCCAGGAACGCGACACAGCTCGTCGTTTCGAGCACCCGACGAGCATCGAACTCCCCGCCGGCAATCTTGCAGAACACGCAGTCGGCCTTCGTCGCGGCCACGGGATCAACCTCCGGCGATTGCGGCGGACATGGCTCACCACCGGCCCGCTAGTTCGTCGCGCCGTTTGCATCTCATCCGAGCCCCGACCGTGAGGGAGGGGAACAGGGAAACCGCTCCCGTATGGTCGGGGCTCGGTTAACAAGAACAGCGGTCCTCAATCAGACACGACACCAGTTCGTCGCCCTATTCGGGAGTGCTGCTGGCGGCCTCAGATGCGTCGTTGGTCGCGTCATCTTCGGGCTTGGCAGTGTCCGGACGACTCTTGGAGTCTCGCTCCTGCTTTCCGCTGGCCTTGAGGAATTTAACGGCCGCCGCATACCGCGACTCCGTCCGCAGCCGGCGAGCGGTCTTCTTGGGCTTGACGATGCTCCCGGGTTCTTCTTCGCCACCCACCAGTTGCAGGACCGCCAATTGGCTGTGATCTCCGATTCGCCGATCCGCCAGCCGGATAATACGAGTGTAACCGCCCGGGCGCTCCTCGAACCGCGGGGCCACGTCGTTGACCAGGCGATGGATCACCGACTGGGCGGTGAAGTTGAGTTTTCCCTTGGGTGCCCCGGCCCGAAAGCGTCGCCCACTCGGACTGCGCAACGTTCGAGCGCGCTTGGCCAGGGAGAGTGCCTCGTATGCTTCCTGATGATCCGCGGGGATCAGAACACGGTCGGTCATGAGCTGGTAGATGCGTCGTCGAGCCTGAAGCCGGGCGCCGGGCGTATCCGCTGTTCGGACGCGTTTGGCTAGGGTAATTAGTCGCTCCACAAACGGCCGAAGATCCTTGGCCTTGGGGAGCGTGGTGCGAATCGAACCGTGTTCGATTATCGACTGGGCCATATTGCGGCGCAACGCTCGACGGTGGGACGTCGTCCGATTGAGCTTGCGATGATGAACTCGATGTCGCATGTTCTTGTCCTCAGCGGCCCATCACGTCGGCCGGTGCCCCTGGTCAGCGCGTTAGATGGTATTCGGCCCGATGGCCGATTCCATGGATTCCTTGGACGTCGAATCGGCCGTTGCCTCCGCGGTCGCTTCGCCGGGCGGATCGGCCGGCGGTTCGATGGGCGCCCCGGTGCGAATCCCCAACCACAGGCCCATGTTGTTGAGCTTTCGCTGGATCTCGCGCAACGATGTTTTTCCGAAACTTCTCAGGCGTAACAGGTCGGCTTCGGTCATTCGGGCCAGGTCGCCGACGGTGGTAATACGAGCACCCTCCAGACAGTTGGCCGACCGCACCGAGAGCTCCAGAGCCGACACCGGTCGGTTCAGTTTGTCCTGCAGCTGGTCGTCATTGACCACTTCGTCGGGCGTGCTCTGGATCGACTCACCGAGCATGTCATCGCCCATCTCGGCATGTTCCACGAACGGGTTCAGATGCTTGCGGAGGATTCTGGCCGCCTCCACCAGAGCGTCGGCGGGGGCCACCGTTCCCCGAGTCCAAATCTCGAGAATCAACCGGTCGTAGTTGGTGCGCTGACCGACTCGCGTGTCTTCCGTCCGGTATCGGACTCGCAACACCGGCGAGTAGATGGCGTCGATGGCAATGACCCCGATCTCCTGCTCGGATCCCCGAGAATCACTGGCCGGCTGATACCCACGCCCCTTGGCAACACTCAGCTCCATCTCGAAGGGCACGTCGTCCGTCAAGGTGGCGATCAGCTGGTCGGGGTTGATGATCTGGATGCCCGCATCGGCTTCGATGTCAGAACCGCGAATGTCACCCTTCTTACTGCGGGCCACGCGCATGCCCTTGGGCTCATCGCCTTCCAAGTGAACCACAAGATTCTTGACGTTCAGCACAATGTCGGTCGCATCCTCCAGCACCCCAGGAAGGGTGGTGAATTCGTGGGCCCCCGTGCCGATCTTCACCGACACCACCGCCGAACCCTCCAAGCTCGAAAGCAGGATCCGACGCAACGAGTTGCCCACCGTCGTGCCGAACCCGCGCTCGAAGGGCTCGATGACAAATCTACCGTAGGTGGCGTTGCTGACCGACTCGTCCAGGACGACACGACTGGGCAGCTCCAAACCTCGCCATCGAATACGCATGGCCACGCTCTCCTCTGGAAATAGTGTGGGGACGCATCAGCGACCTCGGGCCGGGCCAAGGCTGCAACCTCACCCGGTCGGATGCACTCCGCCCCGCCTGCCTTACCGGCTGCACATCTCGATGATCAACTGCACTTCCACCGGAATCTGCACATCCTCGCTCGTGGGAAGTGCCCGAACTGAACCGGTCAGCGCCGCGGAGTCGAGCTCCAGCCACGCTTGGACCGGTGGACCGCCTCCGTCGCCCAGATTCGCTCGAATCAACTTCTGCGAACGCTCCGCCGGGCGAGCAGCCACGGTGTCACCCACTCCGATCAAGTATCCGGGCCTATTCACTCGACGACCGTTTACTCGAACGTGCCCGTGGGCGACCACCAGGCGAGCGGCTCGGCGGGAGGGGGCAAATCCCAACTTGTGTACCACGTTGTCCAACCGCCGCTCCAGCAGGGTCAGCAGGGCCTCGCCGGTGTTGGATCGGGACCGCTCGGCCGCCGCGAAGTAACGCTGAAACTGCCGCTCATAAACCCCGTAGAAACGCTTGACCTTTTGCTTCTCCCGCAACCGAACGCCATACTCGCTGGCGGTCCGTCTGCGTCGCCACCGCCGCGGGCCGGGTGGGGAGTTCCGCCACGAACGCTCCATCGCGCACTTGGCCGTCTCGCAACGCACGCCCTTGAGCATCAGCTTGATGCCCTCTCGCCGACAGAGCCGGCACACTGGTCCTAGATACCTACCCATGACAGTCCTGCCGATTCTCTAAAACGGTTGCTCGGGACATCAACCGCAGAACCCCATCCGCCCGCAGTCGCCTAGCTACAACAACAACCAAACTCAATGCGCCCTCGTTTCACGCCTGACTCACGACCAGCGTCCCCGGAAGACAAGACACTCATGCCTTACACGCGCCGCTTCTTGGCCGGCCGACATCCGTTGTGAGGCAGCGGCGTCACGTCTTCGATCGACTGAATCCGCATGCCCGCGGCCTGCAACGCGTTCACCGCCGCCTCGCGCCCGCTGCCCGGCCCCTTGACTCGAACCTCCAACTCCACCATGCCGCACTTGCGGGCCGCTTGGGCCGCTCGCTCCGCGGCTCGCTGGGCGGCAAAGGGCGTGCTCTTGCGGGTTCCCTTGAAACCCACCGCCCCGGCCGACGACCAGCAAATCACCTCGCCGTTCATATCGGTGATGGTGATCAGCGTATTGTTGAACGTAGCCCGTATGTGGACGATGCCACGAGAGACGCTACGTCGGATCTTTTTCTTACCGCTGCGTTTAGCCACGGCTCATCTCCTTGACGCCCTTCTTGCCGGCGACGGTTTTCTTGGGTCCCTTTCGGGTCCGGGCGTTGGTTCGAGTTCGCTGGCCCCGCACGGGCAAGCCTCGCCGATGCCGCAGGCCCCGGTAGCAGCCGATGTCACGCAGTCGGGCAATGTCCGACTGCACCATCCGACGCAACTGACCCTCGACCTGGTAGTTTTGATCGATGATCGAAGCCAACCGAGCCACTTCGTCCTCGGTTAGATCCTTCGCTTTGACCGAGCCCTCGATGCCCGCCTCTTTCAGGATCTGGCCCGCAACGTGGGGGCCGATCCCATAGACGTAGCGCAACGAGATCTCGATTCGCTTGTCCGCTGGAATGTCAACACCGACCAAACGGGGCATACGCTTCTCCTTGCCTCAACCCTGGCGCTGTTTGTGACGCGGATTGCTGCTGCAGATCACGCGCACGACGCCCTTGCGCTTGATAATCCGGCAGTTCTCACAGATCCGCCGGACACTGGCTCGAACTTTCATGACCTCATCTCCTTGACCACGGTCGCCCGAGTCGTCGAGTGGCTACGCCTTCTCAATCCCCGTTGGTCAGAATATCAACTCCCGACTCGTTCAGGGCAACCGTATGCTCAAAATGGGCGGCGTATCGTCCGTCCTTGGTCACTACCGCCCAGCAAGACTCATCCGCATAACGGACGGCTGGGCGACCCATGTTCACCATGGGCTCGATGGCTAGGGTCATCCCCGGACGCAGCTCGAAGTCCGTCTCCGCCTGGCGACGTTCCCAATAGTTGGGCACCTTGGGATCCTCGTGCATTTCCTGACCAATGCCGTGACCCACGAACTTGCGTACCACCGAGAACCGCTCGCCCTCGACATAACTCTGGATCCGGGCCGCCACCTCGCTCCAGCGACGCTCCGGTTTCATCTCCGACACCGCCAGTTCCAGGCTCTTTCGCGTAACGTCCAGCAAGCGCTGCGTGTCTTCGGAAACGTTGCCCACTGCGAACGTCCGGGCGGAATCCCCGCAATATCCGTTAAGCCTTACACCACAGTCAATGCTGACGATGTCACCTTCCTCCAGCCGCCGCTCTCCGGGCACGCCATGCACCACCTCCTCGTTCACACTCGTGCATAACGCCGCGGGAAACGCAAATCGCGATTCCTGTGTCTGGACCCCCTTGAACAACGCGGTCGCCCCGCTCTTGGCGATGATGGCCTCGGCCTCATCATTCAGTTCGCCGGTGGTCATCCCCGGGGCCACCAGTTCGCTCATGCGATCCAGGACACGGCAGACCAGTCGGCCCGCCTCGCGCATCAACTCGATCTCACGACGGCTCTTGATGATGATGCCCATGTCTCGTACAGCCGGTCTTGCCGGTCGGTCCGGGGTCAATGTGGTCACCACTGCCGCCCTTTGATCGGACCTTCGCTACCCAGGAAACCCTTGTAGTTGCGCATGATCAGATTGGCTTCGATTCGCTGGACCAGGTCCAAGGCCACGCTGACCACGATCAGCAGGCCGGTTCCGCCCAGGAACACCGAAATGCCAAACGGAATCTGCAATTGGGTGGCGATCACCGTCGGAATGATCGCAATCACCGACAGAAAGGCTGCCCCCACATAGGTGATTCTGCCCATTACCTTCTCCAGGTAGTCAGCCGTTCGCTTGCCCGGACGAAGACCGGGAATAAAACTACCGTAATCACGCAGGTTCTCAGCCATCTCCTTGGGCCGAAACTGGACCGTGGTCCAGAAATAGGCAAAGAAATAGACCATGATCACATACACGACCACGTACAGATACTGCCCCGGGCCAAAAACGTCCCGAAGGTAGTACCAAAACCGACCGCTCCAGTCCATGCTCTCCCACAGGGCGGCCATCCAACCAAATCCGATGGACGGGAAAATCAGCAGCGAACTGGCAAAAATGATCGGCATCACCCCGCCGTGGTTGACCCGCAGCGGAAGGTATTGTCGCTGCCCGCCGTACACCCGCCGGCCACGGGTCTGCTTGGCCTGCTGAATGGGGATTCGACGCTGAGCCTGGGTGATGAGGATGGAGCCGGCCACCACCCCGACAAAGGCCAGCAGCAGGAAGAGCATCTTCGGCGGGCTCATGGCGCTGGAGTCCACCGTTCCCACGCGGAAGTCCGCAGTTCGAATCACGGTGATGATCGCGTTGGGCAGCCGGGCGACGATACCGGCCATGATGATCAGCGAAATTCCGTTGCCCAGTCCGTACTCGTCGATCTGCTCACCAAGCCACATCAGGAAGACGGTCCCCGTCGTCAAGGCCATCAGACCCACAAAGAAGTACAGCACGGATCCCGCAAACGGGGCATAAATGAATCCGCTGCTGCGCAGGTGATTCATCCAGATCATGCCCTGAATCAGGCACAAACCGACCGTGGCATAACGAGTGTATTCCGTAATCTTCCTGCGCCCCGATTCCCCCTCCTTGGAGAGCTTCTCCAGCGTGGGAACCACGGTGACCAGGAGTTGAAAAATGATCGACGCGGAAATATAGGGCATGATTCCCAGGCCGAAAATGGTGCTCTGCTGCAAACTTCCACCGGTGAAAATGGCGAAATACTCAGCCAGATCGCCCAAGCCACCGGCCCCGCCGCCCGCTCGGGACATCTTGATCTGGTTGACCCCCGGAATCGGCACGTAGAACCCGATACGGTAGATGCAAAGCAACCCGATGGTGAAGCCGAGCTTCTTGTACAGCTCGGGAACCTTGAATATGTTCAGAATGGTTCGAAGCATGGTTCGCTTGTCGAGAGGAATCCTGGACTCACGCCCTAGACCACCTCGGTCGTTCCACCTGCAGCCGTTATTTTCTCAATCGCGCTCTTGCTGAACCGATGGGCTGACACGGTCAGCTTCTTGGTCAACGCGCCATCGCCAAGAACCTTGATCAAGTCGCCCGGTATCCGACACAAACCCACCTCCACCAGGGCGACGGGGGTCACATGAGCGCCGGCGTCAAATCGCGCTTCCAGGTCGGCCACGTTGACCACCGCGTACCGGGTGGTGAAGTTGGCGTTATTGAACCCGCGCTTGGGTAGCCGACGGAACAAGGGCATCTGTCCACCTTCTGCCCAACCGCGCTGCCCCCAACCTGCACGCGATCCGCCACCCTTGTGGCCTCGACCACAGGTCTTGCCGCAGCTTCCCCGGCCGCGCCCCAAACGCTTCCTGCGTTTGTTCGCCCCCGCTAGTTTGGTGATCTCGGCGATTTCCATGCTGCACTCACCCTGCTCGTTTCACACCGGTCAGGCGTTCGACTTCTTCCTTGGTCAATAGGCTCTTGAGCCCCGCGAAGGTCGCCCGGACCAGATTCTTGGGACTGTTGCTGCCGTAGCTCTTGGTCAAGACGTCGTGAACACCCGCCAGTTCCAACACTGCCCGAACGCTCGCACCGGCGATGACTCCGGTGCCCGGCGAGGCGGGCAACATGACCACTCTGCTGGCTCCGGCTCGACCAATGACTTCATGGGGCAAGGTTCCGTCAACGATGTCGATACGGGTCAGGTTGGCTTGGGCGATTTTCTTGCCCTTTTCCACGGCATTGGGCACCTCACGAGCCTTGCCGTATCCGATTCCCACCTGCCCCTTGCGATCGCCCACCACCACCAGGGCGGCAAAGCTGAATCGCCGCCCTCCCTTGACCACCGTCACGCAGCGATAGATACGTACCACGTTGTCGTCGTACGGCGACGTCGGCTCTTTGGGTCTGGGGGGTCTTCCCCCTGACCTTCCCTTTGGTTCCATGATGACTCCGTCTCGCTGCTACGCCGGTCGATTCGATCCCGCTGGATCGAGGTCGCCGGCCGGTCTCGCCATCGTCAGTCGCCCCGCGAATTCGTTGGCCCCGTCTCGGTGCGTCAGGCGCCGCCGGCCTGCACTCGATCCTCGGGCTCCATCGCCCGACCCAACTCAGAAAACCAATCCGCCCTCACGGGCCGCATCGGCCAGAGCCTTGATCCGCCCGTGGTACCTGTACCCGTTGCGATCAAAGGCCACTTGGGTGATGCCTTTCTCCTTGGCGCGCTCCGCGACCACCGCCCCGATCGCCTTGGCGGCGGCGATGTTGCCGCCGTAGGTGATCTGGTCACGCAGTTCCTTGTTCAGGCTGGCGGCCTGACACAGCGTGACGCCGGTCACATCGTCAACCACTTGAACCGCGATGTTCTTGGAGCTTCTAAACACCGTCAGCCGAGGGCGATCCAGCGTCCCGAAGATCCGCTTTCGGACACGCAGTTTGCGTCGCCGACGCCTTGTTTTCTTGAGGTCTGCTGCTGCCATATCGCTGATCCTACGCCCCGCCGCTGGCAAACGCCTTGCCCTGCTTACGCCGAACCGTTTCATTCTCGTATCGGATGCCCTTGCCCTTGTAGGGTTCGGGAGGTCGAATCTTGCGAACCGTCGCTGCGAACTCTCCGACCAATTGCTTGTCACAACCGGACACCAGAAACTTCGCAGGGTCGGTATCCCCCCGCGCCGCAGGCGTTTCCACGGTCACGGTCAGCCCGTCCGGAATGGGCACCTCAAACTGGGCCTTACGCTGGTGCCCGCGCCCCATGAATCCAACATTCAAGAGCAGCGTTCGGCCTTCGACGTTGCAATTGTATCCCGTGCCGTAAATCATGAGACGCCGCTCGAACGGCTGGGTCACGCCGCGGACCATGTTGGCAATCAATGCCCGGCTCAGTCCGTGCAGGGCTTTGCTGGCCTTTTGGTCGTCGCAGCGGGTCAGCCGGAGCTGTCGAGGTTCCTGCTCCACTGCCAGCGTCACCGGTTGCGGCAGATTCCACGAGAGCTCCCCGTGCTTGCCCTTGACCGCGACCGATGAACCGTTGACCGCGACGTCCACACCCTCGGGGAGGGGGATCGGCAT
>JADFPW010000149.1 GCA_022562105.1 Planctomycetota bacterium | reverse complement strand
GCCGAACTCGAGCGCGGCTCGATCGGTGTGGATGCGGCGTGCGAACTGGTTCGAGATGCGGGAGCGAAGACGACCCACCGGCTCTGGGGCGATCTCGCTGTGGATGAGCAGCGCCGCGTGCTCGACCGGCAACGTCTCGCCTATCTCGACGAAGTGCCGGTCAACTGGTGTCCGGCGTTGGGTACGGTGTTGGCCAACGAGGAGGTGACCGCCGACGGGCGTAGCGAACGGGGCGATCATCCGGTCTATCGAAAACCGCTACGGCAATGGATGTTGCGAATCACCGCCTACGCCGACCGACTCCTGGCCGACCTGGATCAGGTCGATTGGCCGGAACCGATCAAGCTCATGCAGCGCAACTGGATCGGGCGGAGCGAAGGCGCCGAAGTGGATTTCGTCGTCGCCGATGGCGGGCCCGACGCTGAAACCGTCGGCGATGAACAAGCGTGGCGAACCGCGCGGCAGGGCGGGGGTTATCCCGCCGCGCCGGACGCGTTCGTCATTCGCATCTACACCACCCGGCCGGACACGCTGTTCGGGGCGACCTATATGGTCCTGGCCCCTGAGCACCCGCTGGTGGGGCGGATCACCACCGCCGAGCAGCAAACGGCTGTTGTGGCGTATGTGGAGGAGGCTCGACATCGATCCGAGCGCGATCGCACGGTCAATGTGCGCCTCAAGACGGGTGTGTTCACCGGCGCTCACGCGATCAACCCGGTCAACGGCGAACGGATCCCGATCTGGGTCGCGGACTACGTGCTGATGGGGTACGGCACGGGGGCGATCATGTCGGTTCCCGGCCACGATACGCGCGATTTCGAGTTCGCCAAGGCGTTTGGGCTTCCCATTCGGGCGGTGGTCGTGCCCGAGGACTCGTGGTTCTCGGAACAGCTCCAGAGCGACCAGTTCGACGGCGAGTATTGCGATCGCGTCGGTAAGTCGGCGCTGGTGGATCAGATCCGCAAGTCAGCCCATGGGGCCGTGGGCACCATCTACGGCATCGAGAGCAACTACGCGCAGGGCACGCTTGCCGGCCTCACCAACGACCCCAGTTGGATAGGCCAGGTGCCAGCCGAAGCCTATAAGACCGATCCCGGCATATTCGTGGAAGTGTTCACGGGGGAAGGTGTCGCGGTCAACTCCGGCGAGTTCGACGGCTTAACCAGCATGGAGTTCACACGGCGAATCGTCACTTGGCTGGCGGAACATGGGCTCGGACGAGGCAGTGTCAACACCAAAATCCGCGACTGGGTGTTCAGCCGGCAGAAATACTGGGGTGAGCCGTTCCCAATCCTCCACGGAGAGGACGGCGAGGTCATCGCGTTGAGCGAGGACGAGCTTCCGCTCGAGCTTCCCGAGATGCCCGACTTCAAGCGCCCCGTGTCCGACGACCCCGACGTCATGCCCGAACCCCCGCTGGGACGGGCCGGCGATTGGGTGAAGGTGACTCGCGATGGAAAGACCTATCACCGCGATCTGAACACCATGCCTCAGTGGGCCGGCTCCTGCTGGTACTACTTGCGATACCTCGATCCACACAACAAGCGGCAGATCTGCAACCCCGAGGCGGAACGCTATTGGATGCCGGTGGACATGTACGTGGGCGGGGCTGAGCATGCCGTGCTGCACCTGCTCTATGCCAGATTCTGGCACAAGGTTCTGCACGACCTGGGTCACGTGTCCACCTCCGAGCCGTTCGGCAAGCTGATCAATCAGGGCATGATCCAGGGATTTGCCTATCGCGACGGTCGCGGGACGCTGGTGCCCAGCGATCGCGTTGAGGAGCAGGCCAACGGCACGTTTCGATCGCGCGACTCGGGTGAGCCGGTCACCCAGATCATCGCCAAGATGAGCAAGTCGCTGCGCAACGTGGTCAGCCCGGACGACATTGTCGCCCAGTTCGGTGCGGACGCATTCCGCCTGTACGAGATGTACATGGGGCCCATCGAGGCCTCCAAACCGTGGCAGACGCGCGACGTTCCCGGGTTGTTCAAGCTGCTCAATCGCGTGTGGCGGCTGGTGGTGGACGAACAAACCGACCTACTGTCGCCGGCGCTGTGCGACGATGAGCAGAGCGATGAAATGACCCGCTGCTTGCACAAGACGATCAAGAAGATCGGGGAGGATGTCGAGCAGTTCAAGTTTAATACGGCCATTGCCGCCATGTTCGATTTCGTCAACACGATCACGCCGTGCTCGAAGCGTCCGCGGAGCGTGATCGAACCGTTCGTGCTCCTGCTGGCCCCGTTTGCGCCGCACATCGCTGAGGAGCTATGGCAGCGATTGGGACACGATGAGTCGTTGACCTACCAACCGTGGCCGGAGTATGACGAAGCCCTGGCCTGCGACGAACAGGTTGAGATCGCGGTGCAGATCAACGGCAAACTCCGCAGCCGGGTCACCGTCGACACCGACGCCGACCAGGCTGCGTGCGAGGCCGCCGCCCGGGCCGAGCCACGCATCGCCGAGCTGATCGAAGGCAAGACGGTCCGCAAGGTCATCGTGGTTCCTGGGCGACTGGTCAACATCATCGTCGGGTAGGTCATGGCCCTGGAAATCGAGTGCAAATACCGAGTCGAGTCACACGAGCCCATCCGCCGTGCCCTTGCGGACGCCGGGGCGTCCTGCAACGGACGGTTCCGCGAAACCAACCACATCTACGACACGCCGGACAGTACCCTGCGCAGCGCCGGCTGTGGCTTGCGTCTGCGAATCTGGGAGCCTGAGTCCGGCGACGCCTCCATCGCCGAGCTGACCTACAAGGGCCCCATCCAACCCGGCTCGATGAAGTCACGAGACGAGCAGGAGGTCATCGTTTCGGACGCCGAGCAGATGAAGGCCATCCTCGCATCCCTGGGTTTCGTTGAGGTTCTACGCTATCGAAAGAGCCGCGAACGATGGCGACTCGATGACTGTCGTATCGAGCTCGACGATGTGCCTCTACTCGGAACGTTCGTCGAAATCGAGGGTCCAAGCGAAGAGACTATCCAGCAGACGGCAACTCGCTTGAGATTGCCTCGGGACTCGATGGTGAAGGACACCTACATCTCCATGCTCCTCCAGGTCTGCCGTCAAGGGCATCTCGACCCCCTGACGCTGGGTCGCTGACCCAGCGTGAGATTGGGACTCGTTACAATCCAGCAACAACCAGCCGGTCGCGGTGTCCGTAGAATACGAAGCTGGTAGCCTGGCCGGCCGTGGTGTTTGAGGTCGAACTGGCCGATTGATACGATGAAGAAACGGCTGGGGCTCCGGCTCGGCTGCGGTCGATGGCTGGAGTAGGGGATTTCATGCTGGACAGTGAAGGGGCCTCGGTGGTCGAGGCTCCGGAATGCGAGATTCTTGCGGAGGAGGATGATGGTGAGACGTAGCATGGCCTTCTTGGTCGTTCTGGTGGGTGCGAGTTTGTGTTCAGTGTGTCTGGTGGCGTGGGCTGGTGGCCCGGACGACGAACCCGCCGTCCTGAAGTTTAAGCCGGTGGCTCCGATTCCGTCGCTCATGCAGGCTCAGGCTGAGCACTTCACGGCGATCATGGACTACATCGCAACCACCGACGAGAAAGACCCAAAACGCTTCGAAAAAATGGCCCATCAGGCATACATCCTGGCCGAGCTGGGGAATGTGAACCAGTTCAACAAATCCTATGCGAATTGGCGCGGTTGGGCGAAAGCGATTCGTGATGAAGCCAAGATCCTGGCTGAGGCCGCACAGAAAAAGAATCAGGCTGCGGTCAGGGCAGCGGCGAAGCAAATCAACAACACCTGCAAAAGTTGTCACGACGAGTACCAGTAGCTCGAGCCGGCGGACGCCGGCTCAGCAACTTGATGATGAGGCTATTACGTGGCCAGCGGCGGGTTTGACCCTCGCAGATGATCGCTGACGGAGCCGCGATGACAGTTGATTCCACGTCTAGCGGCACGTTGCACTGCGGGGACAACCTCGCCTGGATGCGAACCCTACCGGACGGGGGCTGCGACCTCATCTATGCCGATCCCCCGTTTCTGACCGGTCGGGTGCAAGGACGGGCTCAACGCCCGGAGACGCAATTCGATGACCGCTGGTCTGGCGGGCTCGATGAGTACCTGGCCTTCTTGACGCCCCGATTGGAGCAGATGCGGAGACTGCTCTCGGATCGAGGGAGCTTGTACGTCCATCTGGATTGGCGAACCGCCCACCACATGCGCCTGGTTCTCGACGGGTTGTTCGGGGCCAACGCGTTTCTGAACGAGATCATCTGGAGCTATCGCAGCGGTGGACGTAGCGGCTCGTGGTTCGCTCGCAAACACGACACCATCTTGCTCTACGCCCGCCAGCCCGGGTGCCACATCTTTCACCAACAGCGCGGCGGAACCTACCGCACCGACGGGCTGCGCGTCGACCCCAAGGGGCGGCCGTACAAGAACACCACCCACGGTCGGCTCTACTTCCATCCGGACGGCCCGGCGGTCACGGATGTATGGGAAATCCCTATCCTGTCCACGGTCGCACGGGAACGCCGCGGATCCCCATCGCAAAAGCCCGAGGCCCTGCTGGAGCGCATCATCGCGGCCAGTTCCGACCCAGGCTCGACGGTGGGCGACTTCTTTTGTGGCAGTGGAACGACGCCGGCGGTCGCCGCCAGGCTCGGACGACGTTTCCTCGCGTGCGACTCCAATTGCGCCATGGTGGAGATCACCCGCCGGCGGTTGGCTGAGCTCGGGGTCGAGGTCGGCGAGGAATCCGAGCGGGTAGGCTCCTAGTGCTTCGTCAGCCATAATTCGATGGGTGGCACGGTCTGGTACTCCAGGCCGTGGAGTTTGACAAAACGTGTTTCCGATTCGCCACGGCCTGGAGTACCAGACCGTGCCACCCGACGGTCCATCATGGGCCGATCAGGTACGCCCGGTTTTTCTCGCGTCACCTGTTCGCAGATGCTATAACGGCCGGTCCTTGGAACCCAGAGATTAGAGGCGACGTGTCGTTTCCTGACTTGCAATCGTTCATCAAGGCGCTCGACGAGCGCGGCCAACTGCGCCGGATCGGCGTCGAGGTCGATCCCGTTCTGGAGATCAGCGCCATCGCCGACCGGGTCAGTCGATTGCCCGCGGCGGGCAGCGCGGAGCCCCCACCGACCGATCCGATCCACGGTACCCGCGGAGGTTGCGGGCTGCTGTTCGAGAAGGTTCGGGATTCGGCCATCCCAGTGGGCATCAACCTGTTTGGCAGCTACGAGCGGATGCGCCTGGCGCTGGGGTGTGAGTCGTTTGAGTCGCTGGCTGATCGCGTCCAACAGCTGCTCAAGCCGGAGATGCCGACCACGCTGCTGGAGAAGATGAAGAAGCTGCCCGAGCTGGCCAAACTGGCGGGGTACGCTCCCAAGGTGGTCAGGACGGGAATCTGCCAACAGGTGGTCCATACCGACGACGCCAACGTTTTCGATCTGCCCGTGATCCAGTGTTGGCCCGAGGATGCCGGGCGATTCATCACCCTCGGAGGCATGCTCACGCAAGATCCCGACAGCGGCGAGCGCAACCTGGGCATGTACCGGGCCCAACTGTTCGAGCCCAAGATGACCGCCATGCACTGGCACATCCACCATGACGGGGCCGGGCACCATCGCAAGTACGCCGCCCGCGGGGAACGCATGCCGTTGGCCATCGTGTTAGGTGGCGAATCGGTGCTTCCCTACGCCGCGACCTGTCCGTTGCCGCCGGACGTCAGCGAGCTGCTCTTTGCCGGGTTTCTGAAGGGAAAGGGCATCGAGCTGGTGGCCTGCAAGACCATTCCGTTGGAAGTCCCGACCAATGCGGAAATCGTCATCGAGGGGTGGGTCGATCCGAAAGAGACCGTGCTGGAGGGTCCGTTCGGCGATCACACGGGTTTCTACTCCTTGGCGGATCGGTTTCCCAAGTACCACATAACCGCGATCACCCATCGACGCGATCCGGTCTATCCAACCACCATTGTCGGCAAGCCGCCGCAGGAGGACTACTATCTGGGCAAGGCCACCGAGCGGATCTTCCTGCCCATGCTGCGCATGCTCGTGCCGGATATTCTCGACTACCACCTGCCCATGTTCGGAGCGTTTCACAACTTCGTGTTCGTGAAGATCAGGAAGGAATACCCCCTGCAGGCCCGCAAGGTGATGTACGCACTGTGGAGCGCCGGTCAGATGATGCTCTCCAAGTTCATCATCGTGGTTGACGAACAGGTCGACGTCCACGACGAGCAGGATGTGTTGTTTCACTTGGGAGCCCATTGCGACCCGCGGCGAGATTGCGTCGTGGTTGACGGGCCCACCGACATCCTGGATCATGCGTCCCCTTACCTCGCTGCCGGAAGCAAGATGGGATTCGACGCCACGCCCAAGATTCCAGGCGAGGGCGTAATACGCGAATGGCCACCGGTGATGAAGATGTCGGAGGAAGTGCTGCGTCTCGTGGATCACCGATGGAAAGAATACGGCTTCGATGGGGCCCAGCGCGAGCCGCAGACTTCAGCCCGCGCGGACTGAAGTCCGCGGCTCGCTGAACCCACGCGGTCGGAGCCGCCACCACACCTATGACACTGCCAACCACCGAGATCATCACCTCGAATCAAGGCGTGGCCGACCTGTGCGCCGCTGTCCGAGCGACGGGCTGGTTCGCCTTCGACACCGAGTTCGTCATGGAAACCAGTTACCAGGCCGAAGTCTGCCTGGTGCAAGTCGCCACCGAATCACGAATCGCCCTGATCGATCCGTTGGCCGGCGCCGAGTTGGATGAGGTCTGGGCCTTGGTGGTCGATCCCGACGTCGAGTGCATCGTCCACGCCGGCAGCGAAGATCTAGCCATCTGCCATCGCTCAACCGGAAAGACGCCGGTCAACGTGTTCGATTCGCAAGTGGTGGCCGGAATGGTGGGGTCCGACTATCCCATGAGTTTGTTGCGTTTGGTCAATGAAGTCACCGGCGTGCGCCTGCACAAGTCCCAGACACTAACCGACTGGCGGGCCCGTCCGCTGGCCGATGTGCAGATCGAGTATGCCGCCGAGGACGTCGGCTACCTGCCCCACGTGCGGAAACACCTGGGCGAGCGTCTTGCGACGCTGGGCCGTGAGGCGTGGGCTCGCGACGAACTATCCAAGTTCGAGTGCCCCGCCACCTACGATCGACAGCCGGCCCAGGAGGTATTACGGCTCAAGGGCGCTCGATCGCTGGATGGTCAGCAGTTGGCGGTCGTCCGGGAGTTGCTCAAGCTCCGCGAACAGATGGCCCGGCAGCGAAACCGGCCCGCGCGCACCGTGATACGCGATCATCTTCTGATAGAGATTGCCCGGCACAAGTGGACGGATCCGGCGCAGATTCGCACGCTTCGCGGGTTGCAGCTTCCCATGCGAGCACTCGGTGAGCTGGGCGACGCTGTCAAACGCGCCCTGGCGGTGCCCCGGGACGAGTGGCCCCAGCGGGCACCGACCACCAAGCCGGATTCCCGGGCGGACACGCTGGTTTCGTTGCTTAGCGCTGCGGTCCGTGACTATTGTGCCGAACGAGAGCTGGCCTACGCCCTGCTGACCACAAAACAGCAATTGACGGGCGTCGTGGAGACGTTCCTGCGAAACGGCGGCCTGGTCGACGCAAACGAAATCCTGCCTGGGTGGCGGGGCGACGCCATCGGAAGCCTGCTCGCCGATTTGCTCACCGGGCGACGGGCGGTTCGAGTGGGGACCGCCGCACAAAACCATCGCCTGGTCGTTGAATAGTACGAAGCATAGCCATGACCACCACGAATCGTGAACAAATCGTCGACCAGATCCGCCGACTGCGGGTCAGCGCCATCATCCGAACGCCTGACCGCGACTCCGCCGAGGCCGGCATGTCAGCCGCGGTCGCCGGCGGGTTCCGAATGATCGAGTTCACCCTGACCACCCCGGGGGCACTCGATCTGATTGCCCAGTTTGCAGCCAATCCCGACCTGCTCGTCGGAGCCGGCACGGTATTGTCAACGCAACAGGCTTGCGACGCAGTGGAGGCGGGGGCGAAGTTTCTGGTCTCGCCGATCTGCGATCCGGAGGTCATCAAACAGGCTGGCGAACTGGGTGTGCCCTCGATCCCCGGCACGGCGACTCCGACGGAGATGATGCTCGCCCACCGAATGGGGGCGGACTTGGTCAAGCTGTTTCCAGCCCCGGCCAATGTGGTGCGGTATATAACGTCAGTGCTGGGCCCGTTGCCCGACCTGCGGATCTTTCCCACCGCCGGGGTGGATACGGACAATCTTCTCGACGTCCTTCAGGCCGGCGCTGCCGGGGTCGGCTTTGTACGATCGCTGTTTCGGCCCACCCTGATGGACGAAGGACGGTTCAAAGACATCGAGGCCCGCGCCCGCGACATCATCAGGCTGTTGAACAAACTCCCCAGCGGTAGGTCAGGTCGGTGACCTGCCATGCGATACCCTCGTGTTTCTCAGTTTAATTGTGACCTGTGCGGACAGGTTGAGGTCGGAGTGTTGGGATGCTGTCTGAGCAAGATGCCCGCGCGTGCCTCGAAACGGCGGCTGCCGAGCTGAAAGAAATGAGCTACGAAGAGCTAGAAGAATATGCGCAAGCCCACGGCATGTTCGATAGCTGGCAATCGCGCGAAACGCAAGTTGATGGCAAGACTATTTACATAAATACGATGCTCGCTAAATACGGTCGCATCCACAAACGCATCAGTGTCGAAATGATACTCGGCGCCGAGGATAGAGAACTACCGAGGATTACCCCTATCATGTGGTTCGAGCGATACAAGTCGGGGCGTTTCTATCCGTCACCACGAGAGGATGCCCGGATAGCTGCGACCGTCAAGGCGCTCCCATATGCATTGCTCGTCGTCGTGGTGATTGCCCTATTGGGTGTCGTTTGGCATCTGTTCTTGCGAGGGGGATAGTCGGTAGGATGCATCAGCTCGCCCTATGCGTACTCGGACGTCATTGGTGCGGTGCAACCCAGTCGGCGAATCATCGGGCTGCAGCTGAGTCAATGAGCACCGCGGATGGCGGCGCAGGTTCGCACGACCTGAAAGCTTTCGGACACGTCATGGACGCGGATGATGTGCGCTCCGGCCAGTGTCGCCGCCGCCACGCATGCCAATGAGCCGTACAAACGCTGCTCGGGAATTGGTTCAGCCAAGGCGGCGCCGATGAAGCGCTTCCGCGACATTCCGACCATGAGCGGTCGCTCCAGCTCGACGAATTCGTCCAGTCTGCGGAGTATGGTGAGGTTCTGCTCTGGGTTCTTGCCGAAGCCGAAGCCGGGATCGATGACCAACCGGCTCGCATCGATTCCTAGAGTGAGGACGGCCTTCAGTCGGTTCTGCAGATAGGTCTTGATCTCCGCCACGACATCGTCATAGACCGGCGGCCCATGGGTGGTTGGGTCGGCGAATCGAAATTCCGGCCGACCGCGCATGTGCATCAGTACTAGACCGGCGCCGGTCTTGGCGACGAGTTTGCCCATCGCAATATCGTACTCCAGCGCGCTCACGTCATTGATGATGGAGGCCCCGGCCTGGAGGGCGGCCTCGGCGACGTGGGCCAATCTGGTGTCCACGGAGATGGGGACCGTCGGGCGGGTCTCCCGTAGTGCCCGAATCACCGGCAGGATTCGAGCAATTTGCTCATCGGCAGGGACGGCGTTCGCGCCCGGCCTGGTAGACTCACCGCCGACATCAACGATGTCAGCTCCGTCGGCGATCATCTGGTGGGCGCGCTGAACCGCCGCATCGGGCTCCATGAATCGCCCGCCGTCGCTGAACGAGTCGGGGGTCACATTCAGCACGCCCATAATCTTGGGCGGCCCGGAGAGTTCGATGGACTGTTCGCCGCATTCCCAGCGCATGGACCGTCGCCTGTGGATTCTAGCTTCCCCAGCCCAACTTGGGCTCACCCTGCACCCCACGCGACACTGGTGGGCGAGCCACCAGTGGCACCCATGGACGACGCGCTCCTCTCCACGCCGCTGTCCGTTTCGGGGCGGCTATGTCGCCGAGCTACGCGTGGCGGCGAGCCTTCCGGGCGCGCCGCGACTGCCGGAAGAAATCGATTATCAAAATGCCGACGCCGGCCACCAGCCAGGCGTCGGCCATGTTGAAGACCCACGGCCAGAGCTGACGCCCGAACAGCGTGGGTTCAAGCTTGATGAAGTCCCGAACCACGCCGACTTGGCCTCGGGCCACGATCTCGTCATCGTCGTATGCTCGCGGGTTGGCGCCGTCGGGGAAC
>JADFPW010000148.1 GCA_022562105.1 Planctomycetota bacterium | reverse complement strand
TACCCCCCGATTTCGGCCCCCAGACTCTCGCCGTAGAGGGCCCATCCCTCGACATACGCAGTAAACCCGGCATACCGACGAAATCGCGGCAGCGACGTATTCTCTTGATCGAGGGCGATCTGCAAGTGGTGGCCCGGGACCGCTTCGTGATAGGTCAGGGCTTCAAGCGAATAAAGCGGTCGCTTGGTGGGTTCGTAGGTGTTGATGTAGTAGTATCCCGGGCGCGAAAAGTCCTCCGCGGGCGGGTTGTAGTACGCCACTGGGGCGCTGACTGCTCGATACGATTCGATCTCCTTCATTTCGCACGACGCCACCGGTAGCCGACCGAACAGCTTGGGCATGGCCGCCTCCGCCCGGCGCAGGCAGTCGTTGCATCGCTGAACCAGCTCGGCCCCTGTCTTGGCGAAGAACTCCGGCTGGCTGCGCAAGTGGTCCATGAAGGCGTCGAGCTCTCCCTCGAAACCCATGGCCATGCGTACACGGTCCATCGCACCGCGCAACCGTGTGACTTCTGCAAGTCCAATCTGGTGAATCTCCTGCGGCGTCAGATCGGTGGTGGTTTCCAGCCGGGTCCGTCGAACATAGATGGCCGCCCCACCGGGGACGTCGTAGATACCAACCGTGTTGCGACAGGCCGGCATGTAGGTATCGGTCAAGTAGGTGAGCAGCCGACGATAGCTGGGTACGACACATTCGCCAATCGCTGCCATAACGCGACGACGTACTGTCTGCTGCTGATCTTCGCTCAACGCCGAGGAAACCTGGTCCAACGGATCGAACAAAACACTATCCACGGGATCGACAACCAACTGACTCTCGATCTGCGTAATAACCGGAACGATGTTGACCCGCGGGGCGACGTGTCCGGCACGTCGTCCCTCCTCCATATTCGCCACGATTTGCTCCACCTGATCGGGGAATGCCTCGAGGCGCTTCGCGTAGTTGATGTAGTCCTCGTAGGTCTCAAACGGATGGCTTACCTGCAACATGGGCAGTGCGAGATGGGGTCCGCCCATCTGATTGAGCGGAACCAGGTAGCTCCTGGTCAACAGTCGAGACAGTTCATATTCGCAGACACGCTCGAAGATTCGATGGTTGAGCCGATCCGCAGCCGACAGCTTGGCTACCGGGATCGAACGCAGGGTGCCCAGAAAGTCCTCGAGTTCACCCTCCCACTCATGGCGAGCCTCCGCCGACAGATCCGGCAGGCGATCATCGTAGCGATGGTCCCCCAGCGAGGTGGCCCACGTCGGGTTTCGGCGCATCGTCTCATCCCAATACTCATCGAATAGACGAGCAAGCCGTTGGCGGGGTGCGGAACAGCCGGCCAAGACGACAGCCAACGCCAGCGCAGCGGCAACAATTGGACGCATCGGTTCTCCTTGCAGATAGTCGGCAGTCACCCGCCCATCAGGCCGGCGCACCACGCTCGCCGACCGGGCGAGTCACCCAATGGTGCGCGGATTCTACGAGCGGTGAAAGAGCACCGTACGATGGAGCGGGAACGCCCGCAGGCCATGTGCAGCCGGCGTCGTTACACCGGCATCGCGGCTCATGGCAGGCGCTAGTTGTTCGGAGCCCCGTCGATGATCCAGGTTTGGAGAAGCTGGTAATGCTCATCGGAGAGCCACAGGCCTGTGTTCGGCATGCGCACGCCGATCAGGGGTAACGATTCGTTCAGTTTGTGCAGCAGGTAACAGGCCTCCGGATCGCCGGCCACAACGTTGCACATGCCCAAAACCCCCGCCTGCTTGCCCGGGCCGAATAGTCCCTCATACGTATCCAGCGAGTAGTCGGACGAAACGTTGTCGCCGCCGTGGCACCCGGACGACAAACACCCGCCCTGGGCCAGTATGGGAAGAATGTCCTGGGAATAGCTGACCGATGCCGTGCCGGCGCCCGCCTGCGGGTTGCATCGAAGTGTGGTCCCTGACGGGGTCTCGACACCGGCTCCTTCGTCAATGGCTGGGCCGTTGGCGCCTCCGGGAGCGCCGCAGCCGCCCGTCCACACCAGAACAGCCAAACTCAACACGCCGCCAAGCCCTAGCAATCGTCGAACAGGATTCCAAACAGACATCTTTCTCCTCCGGACGCGCCTAAGCCGCCAGTCAAAAAGACCGGGGCTAAGTCGCGATTACACCGCAACCGCCTTCGGATGGGGTCGGCCCTCGCATGGCACAACGGGGAGCCTCAACATCCAGCGGGTGGGCGAGTCGAAGCCGATCGACAGCGTTGCGCCTGTGCGTTCCATCGTAGCGAATTGCTCGGGCAGGATCTACCCCCCCACGTCAACCGAGCAGGGGAGCGTCTGGGCCCCATAACAGCTTTCTGGGAGCCGCAGGATGGGCACTCGATGATACCGCTACGCCGCCGGGGCAACCTCAACGGTGAGCGTGGCCTCATCAATGTCGTAGATTTCGAGCTTCTCAACCAGCTCACCGATCCCCAGGGCTCGGAGAAGGAACGGCGGAAAGGTTCGGAATCGTAGTCGGGCCTCGATCGTTATCGGACCAACTGTCGCCTCTTCCGTCGGGATGAACAAGGTATTGGTCCGGACGAACAGGGGCGAAAGTGAGTTGCTGACGTGCTCAGCCGCCAGCCAGGGGAAAACCGTCGGGTTGCCCCGCTCGTCCAGGAATCCGGAAGTAAAGCTGAGCAGGTCGCTGTCGCCGAACTGGTCCAGCTCGCTCCAGTAGTCCCGCAGATCGCCGTTGTCGTCCAGGTCGCCCGTCTGGTAGAGGACTTTCCCCTCGCCGTCGGTGGCGGTGACTGCGATCCACAACTGTCGATTGAACGTCGATCCGGTAGGAAGATTGTGAGCGTCGATCAGGTTGCGAAGGGTGACGAACAAATCGATCTGACCACCGGCCTCGATGGTCTCGGTGGCCTCGAGCTCGATCCTGCCGGCCGACCGCAGCAGGTCCACGATCTCCCCGCGAATCTCCTCGCGGGTAGCGTCGTCGGCAAAGAAATCGTCGGTCATCGGCAAGTCGACACCAACGAAACGATGAATATGAATGTTGTCGCGCTCGGGCACGTCGGGAAGATCAGCCGCCTTGCCGCGATAGGTAGGCATGTGGCAGCTCTGACAGTTGCGGCCTCCCTCAGCCGCCGGCGAAGCGGCCCACTCCTCGAACGGGCGCTCCAGCAACAGTCCATGCTGCTCGATCACGTCATGACAAGCCCCGCAGAACTCCGACGTGTCGTGCAACGGCGAGAACTGCGACTCGTGGAACGAGTTGGGTACCGGATCCTCGATCGGGCCCCGTATGGGGCCGGTCTCGTCGAGCACGTGTCCACTGTTGTATACCCGCTCGATGCCGGCGACCTTGTGGCAAGCCTCGCAGGTCACGCCTTCGAGCGAGATGGGGGAAAAATCGTCGAAGCTGAACATCGGAAACACCTCGCCCCCGCGTGTGCCGATGGCCGTGTGACACTGCGTGCAGAACTGATCGCGCTGCCCCTCGAAGTCCGCCTGCCGAACCGCGACCAGCGTCCGCCAGATCGGATCAATCGTCGCATAGGCATGCATGGAGGTCTTCCATTGGGCGTAGTGGTTGGGGTGGCACCCCGCGCACTTCGACGCCTCGTTGAAACTCTCCACCGAGAGCGTGGGACTGGCCGGCATGGACAGCGGATCGTTCAAGCCGCCGACTCCACCGGAACCGCCGTCATCCCCATCGTTTGAAGGAGGATCGTCAATCACGCCGGGCGTCTCGGACACGCAGCCCACCGTGTCGATGATGACGAATGCTACACACCAAGAGACCGCAGCCGCCGAGCAAACAAAGCGGCCGGCGGATCGGTGGGACGATCTATCCCTCATTACCATTCCCCCGCATGAAGACCAGACGGCCACACGTGAGGCTGAGCCTGGCGACATCCCGCTGCCACGGCGGGGCCACAGATGCCGTCCAGCCGTTCCTTGAAGATAACAGACCGGCCGCCGTGTGTATATCGGCTCGGGCCGCGTTTGACCCGCCATGGACCGCAGGATTTGACGTCGCTTGATAGGTGCACCCCGGAGCGCATCCCGATGCCGGCCGCCGGCTACAGACTCAACCTGTCGGTGGGAGTGGCTAGAGCCTATCCCAATACCTGCCGGGCGAGGATTGGAGTCTGGAATACGACTCGCTTTGCCCTGCGTTTCAGGGGCGGGTGGCACCGCGCGAAGTGAAGTTCGCAGGTCGTTGGCGGTTTTAGGATAGGTTCTAGAGTGTACGGCCGACTACTGGGGGACGGACTTTCCAGTCGGTCCTTCTTTGGGGTCGTCACACCCGGTTGGCTGACCGTGGAGCCATTCCTGCCGCCGTCTTCGCCAGGCTGCTAGGCGTCGGATCGGAGCCTGAAGATCGCAGCGAAGGAAGATGGGAACCCGGAACCTTGCCGCCGGGCTGAATCGTAGGCCCTCACCCGTCATGCGGCGCCCGTCGCGCCGGTCGGCGCAGCAAGCCGGCCCAGGCAGTGGCTGCTCTTGGTCACCGCCTGGGCCGTACTGGAGGACTGGCCTCTTTGGCCAGCAGATGCTTACTTGCCGAACGACACCCGGCTGGCTGTGTCTGACAACCAAGCCAAGCCGGCATCGCTCGGAACTATTCTTCTTTCATCCGCTCCAAACAAAACCCGGCCGCGAACTCCCCCCGTTTCCGGGGGGAGCCCACGCCGAGTCAGTTTCCAACCCTATTGGGCACTGATGTTGAAGAGGTACTCGCCCAAATTCCCGAAGGCCGGATCCAGGATCTCGGGCGCCCAGTAGTCACCGGCCGGCAGGCCGGCGTAGTTGACGGTCCAGTTGCCGTCGGCGCACGTGACCTGATCAAAGTCGGTGGCGAAGACGAAGACGCCGGAGCACGGACACTCGGCATCGATGACGATGAAGGCATTGCCCCACACCGGTACCGTACCGCACTTGTCCGTAGACACGTCCGCATGCACAGTCAGGTTGAACGCGTGCCACGTGTCACCCAGGGCACCGAGGGCGGCGCAGGTCGACGTGGCGTCGGTGTTGTCACCGAAAAAGTTGAGAGTCTCGCCCGGGCTCAGATCATTCACCGGAGCGTCCTCGCAGTTGTCGGTGGCTTCCGTGGTATCCGGCGGGCAGGAGTCCGCAAACTTGCAAACATCCGGCTCATCGCACAGGCCGAACCGAGCCAGGACGTAGCCGGTGTCCAACGGATCAATCACCCCGTCACAGTTGACATCGTACTGGCAAGTCTCCTCGTTGCACGGATCCAGACCGAATCGGGCCAGGATCGCACCGGTGTCGAGCGGATCGACCAATTCGTCGCCGTTGACATCGCCGTCACAAAGTGCCGGACTCGGACAGCAATCGCCGTTGTCTTCCGCTTGGCACGCACCGTCAGCACAGAAGTTGTCGGTGCACTGATCGCCATCGTCGCAGTCGATCTCGTCGTTCGAGCACAAGCCGTTATCGTTGCAAATGTCGTCGGTGCAGGCATCACCGTCGTCGCAGTCTGCATCCTCCTGGCAGCCGCAGGCAATGTCGACGGTCAGGTTGCCCGTTCCCGAGTCGGTCTCAAAGCCGCCGACTCGCACCAGGTACTCCGTCCCCGAGGTGGCGGGGAAGGTCATGATCGACGAGAAATTGTCGCAGCCGGGACCATCGTCGTTGCAACCGACCAAGTCGTCATTACCGACCGGACATCCGGTGTTGAGGTAGGCCGCCAACCGGCTGTCATAGTTGACATCGTTGCACGTGCTGACCGTGACCGTACCCGCGCAGGCAGCAAGGTAGGTGTACCAGATGTCTTGCCCTATCACCAAACCGAAACCCTTTTCGCACTGAGGGGGCAGGTCCACACCATCCGTGGTGGCCCCGAGGGTCGAATACGCGGTCACACCGTCGAATAGTTCCACGGCGTTGCTGCAGTCGTCGTTAACCGGACCGCCGCGGGCGCCGATACCGCCAGCAGGTTCCGTAGCTACCTTGCCAGGTAGCTTGCCGCTCCCTCCCACCGCGGTCACCGCGGGCGTTCCACCATCCGAGTCCCCATCGGCCGCTAGGGCCGGTAGCGCGATGCTACACAATCCGATAACGGCCACGGCCCCAATCAGGGCTACTCCAATCCCACTTCGATGAAAATGCATGACACTTCCTCCTCCAGGACATGATCACGTTCAAAACCGAACCGGCTTGCCTCTTCCGGTTCCCCATTTGGGGCCTAGTATAACGGCTCGGCGATCGGACGCCAATACCCAATCCCCTTGATACCCGCGCAAGAAGCCGGGATTTCAAGTTTTTTTTGGAGAATCACCCGGATTGGCCTGTCCAGCACGCCTGATCGAGGGCTAGACACTGCCTCACGCAAGCAAGGATCTCGTTGGTGATGAGGAATCGTTGAACGATCGGCTGAGCCAGGTGTTGTCCAGGGGGCGGATCCATTGGCCGAGGTGGGCCGCTGCTTCGGCGCCGAATTGGCCCTGGGGCACTGGAATGGGCCGATCGCCCAAGCGCCGCCGATAGCATTGCTCGGCGCTCGAGCAAATTGATACCCGGCAGGGCCGGATCGAAAAATGTCCAGGGCTGCTTCGCAAACAGCCTCGCTCGGGTGCAGCAAGCCGGCCCAGGCCGTGGCCGCCTTTGGTCACCGCCTGGGCCGCACCGGAGGACTGGCTATCGCCAGTCGATGCTTATTTCCCGAACGACACGCGGCCGGGCGTCTTTGACAACGAACCCCGCCGAGCATCGCTCAGGGCTATTCTGCTTTCGACCGCTCCAAACATCACCAGGCCTCGGACTCCGCCCCGTTTCCGGGGGGAGTCCGCGCCGGTTCAGTTTCCAAACCGGAGTTCCGGGTCGAGCTAACTAGGTTGCGACCCTAGAGACAAACTTCACAGCTCTTCTGAGCCGCGTCGGCGCAGATGGTGTCCCACTCGATGTCGCAGCAGAACGAGTCGCCTGCACAGATCGCTGCGCAACAAGCCTCGTCATCGCAACCTGGCGTGCCGTTGCCGCCCTCAAGACAGCAGTCGCCGTTTCCAGGGCCGCAGACCTCCGGGGGACCAGCAAGCTCAGCCGCACTGATGTTCCAGGTGTAGAAACCGGTACTCGTTTCGTCCTTGAGCACCGGGGTGTAGTACACGCCGGCCGGCAGGCCGTCGTAGTGGATGGCCCAGTTGCCGTCAGTGCACGTCGTGTCGTTATCGAAGCTGGTGGCGAAGATGAACTCGCCAGAGCACGGACAGGTCGGCTCGAGCACGATGAACGCATTCCCGAAGGGCGGGTTGGTGCCGCACAGGCTGGTGGTCACGTCGGCATCGGCGCTCAGATCCATCGCATGCCACGTCTCCTCGAAGCCCAACGCCGCACAGGTCACCGTGGCGTCCGTGTTGTCACCGAGGAAGCTCACCGTCTCGCCGAGGTTCAACGGGGCGATCGGGGCATCTTCGCAGTTGTCGATAAGCTCCGAGCATAACACCTGGACGTTGCAGACGGGAACCGGATTGCAGACGCCGAATCGAGCCAGTACATAGCCGCTGTCCAACGGATCGATCGCCCCGTCGCAGTTGACGTCGTACTTGCAGTCGTCATCCCCGCACGGCTCCAGGCCAAACCGGGCCAGAATGGCCCCCGAGTCGAGTGGATCGACCGCCCCGTCGCAGTTGACGTCACCGTCGCACGTGCCACAGTTGTCGCAGCAAACGGCGTTTTTCTCGTTCTCGCAACCGTCCGCGCAGAAGTCGTCGGTGCATTGATCGCCGTCGTCGCAGTCGATCTCCTCGTTGATGCACTGGCCGGTGTCGAGATCGCACGAATCGACGGTGCAGTCATCGCCGTCGTCGCAGTCGTCATCCGTCTCGCAACCGCCCGGACCTTCACCGCCGCCACCTCGGCAAACATCGCAGCTCTTCTGGGCGGCGTCGGCGCAGATGCCGTCCCACGACATATCGCAGCAGAACGGGTCGGCCGCACAGATGGCCTCGCAACACGCCTCGTCATCGCAACCCGGCGTGCCGTTGCCGCCCTCGAGGCAGCAATCGCCATTGCCCGGGCCGCAGACGGGTCCACCGCCCTGCGCGACGCTACACAGTCCGATAACGGCCAAACCCCCAATCAGGGCTACTCCAATCCCACTTCGATGAAAACGCATGAGCTTTCCTCCTCCAGGACATGAACGCGTACAAAACCAAACCGGCTTAGCTCTGCCGGTTCCCCGTTGGAGCCTAATACAACGACCCGGCTACCGGACGCCGACACCCAAACCCCTTAGATAGCTGCAAGAAGCCGGCATTTCAAGTCTGTTTCGTAGAAATCAATCGGAGCAGCATGTCCAGCACGCCCGGTCGAGGACTAGACACTACCTGACGGGAGCGAGGATCCCGTTGGCGAGGGTGAATCTTTGAACGATCGGCTCGGCCAGCTGTTGTTCGGGGTGCGGATCCATTGACCGAGATAGGCTGGGACTTCGGCACCGAATTGGCCGCCGGGAAGTAGTAACACGGTTTCCTTCAATGAATAGTGGGGACCGAGCCCCGCTGGGCGATCGTTGACCGATTGTTCGGGCAGGCACCATACCGTGGTGAACTCTCCGAGCCGGCCCGCAGCAGTCTCGGTGAAGAACTCGCCAGGGTTGCGACGGCCGTTGTACAGGTCAACCCAAGATGCCCCCGGCGGTACGTAGGCGGGATGCTGCTGGCCCGAGGATGCGACGAACAGGTTCTCGAATCGACCGTTGCTGAAATGCCGCAGCCGCATGGCTTGCATTGCACTGGGGACGATCAGCGCATCGTTCGGACCCACGGTCTCCAACGCCACAGTCACTATGGATTGCCACGCGGATCGTCCGACGTAGACGAACCGAAACTGCCCCAAGCTAAGGGCCGAGAGGAGCACGATCGCCACCAGGCCTGCAGTCCGTCTGCCCCCGGTAACGCTGAGAAGTCCGCAGGATACGAGCAGCAGGGTGGCTAGGTGTACGACAAACGTGTAACGGCTGGAGAACGAAAACGAGCCGATGAGCGCCGAACGAATCAGTGGGACCATGACAGACGCGGTGAGGAGTGTGAGCACCAGCATGGCCAGTGATCGCTGTCGGCGCCAGAGGTACACGGCGCCGACACACGCCGGCAGCGCGAAGACAATCAGCACGGCCAGGCTACCCGCCGCTTGCGTCGTGGTGGCGAGCCCCGGTCGCAGGAATGTCGTGCCCGCGGCATGTACGACCGGTAGCCCAGCCAAGTGCAGCAGATGGGTGACGCCCCCGCCGTGTCGAACGTTTTGCTCAGCCAACCGGGGAAACCAGAGGGCCATCAACGCGACGGCGGCGACTCCGAAGCCGCACCAGGCAGCCAACCAGCCCGGGCGGCTGCGGATCTGGATCAAGGTGAAGACTCCGGTGACCAGGGCGATGACGGCCACGCTGTAGTGCGTCCAGAATCCGGCGGCGCACGCGATCGCCCAGGCGCAGGCGAATCGCGTCCGGCCGGTGGCGGCGAAGCGCTCGGCGGCGCTGATGGCCCACACGGCGAACAGGGCGGCCACCGCGTATCCGCGAACCTCGGTGGCCATGTAGACCTGCCACGGATGGATCGCCCCCAGGGCGCCGGCCATCAGGGCGATCCCCGATCCCAGCCACCGACGAAACAGCCCCATCATCACCGCTAGAAACGCGAGGTTGACGGCTGTGGAGGCCAGCTTCCAAACCCATACTCGCTCACCGAACGTAACCAGAAGGCCGCGCAGCAAGACCATGAACAACGGCGGATTGGAATCGTCCAGGGCGACGCCGGAGACGATCTCCCAGGTCGAGCAACGGGCAATCGAGACCATGTTGGCCTCATCGCCGGTGATCCCGGGATCGACCACGAATGGAAGTCTCACCAGTCCCGCCAACAGGAGCACAAGCACGACGCGCGATCGCCATCGAGGGCTGTCGATCGAGTGCAAATGCGGCGGCGAGCTTGCTGCTGAATGGCGTGGCGCACCACCCTTCTTCTTCCGAGCAAATGGAAGCAACAAGCCTCCATTTCTTCGGGCACAGTGCGCCAATACGACACGTTGCCTCTCGTCTGGGGGGTCGGTCACATAGTGCAGGCGTCCGTATGTTCGGTCGGCCCGATCCCTCTCGAATCGAGGTTCGAGAGGTGGATCGACGTCGCGCACCAAGTTTCCGTATGATACCCTACACATGCCAGGGAGATCTCCGCTGGGGAGCGCTCGGGCTTCCCGATAACGCCGGAGGTCGTCCTTACTCTGCAGCTTGGTACT
>JADFPW010000147.1:5126-10249 GCA_022562105.1 Planctomycetota bacterium | reverse complement strand
GAACCACGCGGGTCGGTGAACGGAATCGCCACGGCCTGGGAAGGGGAACGGATGAGTTTTCCGCCTTCCGCCTTCCGCCTTCGTGTGGCACCGGTTTCCAACCGGTGGGTCGAGCCTTCCGCGGCCCGAGAGGAGGTGATCGAATGTCTTGAGCCCCTCTGTGAAATCAAATCAACGAGTTCATGGTCGCGCGTAAGCTCATGTATGACAGTGGCTTACGAGAAAGGACCGGCCCGAGCAGGCCGGGAGCGCCACCGGAGTAGAGACACTCCAATCGGTGACGGCCGACCTGTGCCCGGGCCAAATGAAACGCCCCATTTTCACCCGCCGAGGCGGGCCACGGGGTAGGTTCGTACTTAACGAAGAGGAGAAAAAAATGACATCAATCTTGAAGATAGTCGGCGTGGTGATGGTCGTCGGCGTTTTGTGCGTCGGCACCATGGCCCTGGCTGCGGATTTCGTCTGGGACGCCAACTCCGTGCAAACGAGCTGGCTGACGCCGGCCCACTGGGACTTGGACGACAGCTACCCGCAGAACGCAAACGACAATGCGACCATCGACGCGGCTGGTAACCTATGCACATTCGACCCCGGAAGTGACGTGACGATTAACAATCTGACGCTCGCCGGGGCGTCGCCGACCAAGAGAAAGTTGCATATCAAGGACGCCGCCCTGACCGCCGAGACGTTCGACTTGCAGGACTACGCGGAACTTGATGTGGATGCTGATCTCACCGTCAACAGCCGGACGACACTTTCCGGTAGCGTATGGATCGACGTAGCGAACGGTGTCACGTTTACGGCCAAGGATGGAGCCGGCAATATTCACGATGGGATCTTTGTTGATGGGACTCAGACACGGCTGATTCTTACCACGGGGTCGACGGGCACCCTTGAGGCATGGGGGATTCGGATCGATGCCAACGCGGCCAACGAGCAACGTGCGCTCAAGCTAAATGGTGGAACACTCGCAATTAAGCCGAGCGAGTATCTCTGGATTGAAAGCGATCCCGATGCCGACAACAAACGCGCCAAGTTCTGGCTGGCGGTTGGAGGCATCGACTTCGGGACCAGCAACTGGATCCAGTTGGTAGGCGGAGGCTCCAATGCCCGGCGAGCCGAAATGGATCTGGATCAGGATCTAACTCTGCTGCAAAATGGGTTTACCATTATCAAAGGGTATGTCACCATCGACATCGCCGCCGGAAAGATGTTCACCAGCAGTGTGACCACGATAAGCGGCACGGGCGGCCCCGCGGTGCTCACGGTCACGTCGGGCTCAGGTGGAGTGATGAACACCCAGGATGTTTCGTAGTAGAAAGGAACATTGCAATGAAACAGTACGGACTTCCATTTGCGATAGTTGTACCACTGATCGGCGTCGCGCCGGTTCTCGGCGATACGTGTACGTTCACGGAGTCTTCGGGGAGCTGGTCGACCGTTGCTTTCTGGGACTGCGGGGCCGGTGGATCGCACGTGCCAACGCTCAACGACAAGGCGATCATCGACACCGGCAACACATGCAATGTCACGGCCGACGCCGAGTGTGACACGCTCGAGGTCAAGAGCACGGGCGTGTTGAACATTCAATCGGGCAACAAGCTGGAAATGGATAGCACCGACGCATCCAGCGCGACGATTGATGGAACGGTCAACCTGGAGGGCTCGGGATCGGAGTTGGCCGTCATCGACACCCACCTCGTCCTCACCGGCTCGGGTTCGATCGTGGGAAAGGACGACAACGCCAAGATTTCCGTTATGGACGGCCAGCTTGTCACCTGCGACACGGATTTCGATATCGAAGGGCAGCTCAAGATTACCGGCCTGGGTACGTTCTTCCTCAAGGGAAACCTGCACGCCAATCGTGCGGGTACGCTCCTCGTGGAAACCGGGATCGCTGACGTGGCGGGCGCCAGATGGAAAATATCGACGAGCTCGTCAGCGGTGCTGCAGTTGAACTTCCCCGGATCGTCCCAAACACTCTTACAGGGAAGTTTCCCAATCACCCTGGGGACGCTGGACGTTGATAACGAGGGCTTCCGCACGGACGGATGGATGTCCATCGCCAACGGGACCATCGACGTCGGCAGTGGGGCCGTAGCCGCCTTCGATGAGGATTTGGTGCCATGACGATTTGACGTAGGTGGGTTCAACTTCGCTCTATCGTCCGAGTTGACCTGATACTTGCCTGGGGCGCCCTCCGTAGCCTATACTACGGAGGTCGCGCGCCAGGCTTTGGCAAGTTGCCGTCAGGAGGTAGTCATGCCGTCCGTTCAGCGTCTCGGGTTAGTGGCCTCGTTTGTCCTCGCGTCCGCGCTTGCCCGCGGCGAGGAGCATGACTACTTGTTCTACGATCTCGGAGACCTCGGTTGCACCGATCCCTACGCCAATGAGGCCTACGACATAACGGACACCGGGATCATCGCCGGGTACGGTATCGAATCAGGATGCCCTCTACAAAACCACGCGATTCTCTGGGAGAACGGTCGGATGACGGACCTGAACGGGACCTATTCGGGCGTCGTCAAGTCGGCAAGGGGAATCAGCGAAGCAAACGTGATTGTGGCGAACGCCTTGCCAGAGGGCGAACCCTGGCCCAAAGACGTAGTGATTCGCGATGATCTTTTCATACCTGTGACCCTACCAGACGGGTGCACACTCCATGGCTCGGCGAATGACATCAATGCCCATGGTACGCTTGTCGCGGGAGAGTGTATAACGGACCAGGCCTTCAGGCTCCCGATTCTCTACTCCACCGAGGATGGCGAGGCGATAAGTCTTGGCCTCCTGCTCGGATGTTTGGCGGAGGACTTCTGGGGTTGTGCGAACGGCGTCAACAACAACGGCGTGGTGACCGGAACTATTTGGTGTAACGACGACCCGGCGCGCGGTTTCACCTGGGTCGATGGTCAGATCACCGAGATTCCCAATCTTGTCGGTGGAAAGGGAGTCACCGGTGCAGCCATCAACAACAACAATTTGATCGTCGGAGAGGCGCAGGTAGCGGACGGCGACTACCTGGCCATGAGCTACAACCTGAACACCGGCGAGATGACCGTCTTGGGCTCCGGTCGGGCCGACGCGGTGAACGACCGTGGATCGGCCGTGGGGCGCATCATTCTCAATTTGTCGGCGGTTCATGGGATACTCTTTGAAGACGGCATCGAGCTTGACTTATCCGTGTTCTTCCCGGGAGAACTGGAGGGTAACAACCGCCCACACGCGATCAACAACTACGGTTGGATCGTGGGCCATGCAGAGGCGGAGGAAAGCGACGATTGGCACAGCTGGCTCCTGGTTCCGGTCTACGACAAGGGCGACTACGACGGCGACACCGACGTGGACCATCAGGACTTCCAGCATTTCCAGCGTTGCTTCGCGGCTGACCCCTACACCAACGGGACGCTGCACGTGGGCTGCAGCGTCTTCGACTTCGACGACGACGTGGATTTGGATCTGGACGACTACGCCGCCTTCCAATCCGCCTTCACCGGCCCCACCGCCCCCAACAACAACCCCAACGGCCCCGGGTAATCGATCGGCAAACACACCAGTTGAAACACACCGGTTGAAAACCGGTGCCACACCAACCTCAACCCCAACGGCCCCGGGTAATCGTTCGGCAGATTCCACCGGTTGGAAACCGGTGCCACATGCCGATACCCCCGCCCACCTTGCCCTCGAACGCCCCTCCATCGCCGAGCGATATTACAGATGTATACATGTTTATATCTGCATAGTGGGGTATGATGCACAGCGACTGTACTTGCGGCTTGCACCCATCAGTGCGGGGCAAGGTTTGTCGTGAACTCCGGAACGGTGCATGCCAACACGGCGGGGACGTTGCACATCAGCACCACCGCCTTCGACGACGATTCGACGGCGCTGTGGAAGGTCTCTTCGAGCGACGCCGCGATCTTGAACATCGCCGTCATATCAACGACGGCGCCTAACTTGGAGGGGGCTTTCGAGGTCTTCAGTGGTGGTACCCTCCAAGTGGACTCGGAAGGATTTCAGACCACCGGGTCGCTGCTGTTCAGGAACGGGTGGATCGTCGTCGCTGCGGGCTCGAGCGTGACCTTCTCCGAGTAGGAGGCGTGAGAGGGCTTGGGCCCCGGTAGGGGCGCGGCGGATCCGGTGAGGACGACCCAGAATCACTGGGCGTCCCCACCGGTCCGCGCCGGTTTGACCATCGGGCGTCGTATCGGATATACTGATTCATCCAGCGGGTTCGGGGAGAGGTCGTTACCATGAGCAGCACGTTGCGACGAATCGGCATTGCACCCCTGGTCGGTCTCTTTGTGTCTCTCGCCTCAGGCGGGGAGCGAACCTACACCTTCTACGACATGGGGTTCTTTGGGTGTCCCTCGGATCCGTACACCGAGGCGACCGATGTGAACGATATCGGCGTGGTGACGGGCCTGAGCGTGGTGAACGGATGCAATGAGGGCCACGCCTTCACCTGGTTCAACGGCGTGAAAACCGATTTGGACGACGCATGGCGGGGGGGGAACTTTGTCTCTGCGGAAGCGATCGGGCGGACAGGCGTGATCATGGGAGCCGGGCAGATACCGAACTACGTCCTCGATCTGCGTGACGGGGTCGTCACGGTACATGACCCGCCCGCCGGGTGTGAGGCGAATGGATACCCAAAGGGGATGAACGATGGCGGGACAATCATTGTCGGCCAGTGCGACACCAACGGCTCCGGGATTGATGCGCCCGCAGTCTATTGGATCGAAGACGGAACCGCCCTGGCCCTGGACCTGGCGCTGGAGGGGCTGGAGTGCGACGCCACCGGCGAGGCCCGGGGTGTCAACGACGACGGCGTGGTGGTCGGCATCGTGGATGGTGAACAGCGCTCGTTCATCTGGCAAGACGGCGTGATGACCGAGATCTTCAACGGCTTGGGCGGTGAAGGGGTAGTTGCCGACGCCATCAATAACCGTGGGCTGATCGTGGGCGGCGCCGGAACCCCGGATGGCGATTTTCCGGCCACGAGCTACGACATCAACACCGGCGTGATGACGGTCCTCGGGCCGGGGTCCGCCTTTGATGTCAATGACCGCGGGGCAGCCGTGGGCCGCAATATCGTCGATGGCAGCTCCTCGCATGTCGTGCTT
>JADFPW010000147.1:0-5116 GCA_022562105.1 Planctomycetota bacterium | reverse complement strand
AAAACGGGGAAACCATCGATCTGCACGAGATCATTATTGGCGAGCACTTGACTACGGCCCACCCCACCGCCATCAACAACTACGGTTGGATCGTCGGCTGGGGCGACGACAACCAGTTCCGAACGCACGGCTGGCTGCTGGTCCCCGAGTACGACAAGGGCGACTACGACGGCGACGGGGACGTGGATCTCCAGGACTCGGGCCACTTCCAGCGTTGCTTCGCGGCTGAGCCCTATCCCAACGGCACGCTCCACGTGGGCTGCAGCGTCTTCGACTTCGACGACGACGTGGATTTGGACCTGGACGACTATGCCGCCTTCCAGGCTGCATTCACCGGCCCCACCGCCCCCAACCTCAACCCCAACGGCCCCGGGTAATCGACCGGCAGGCATGCCAGTTCCTGGGCGCCCGGACTTGAGTCTGCGGCTCGCCTGACGTGTTCGACGGGGAAGCTCGACTGGCAGGTCGCCGCTACAACGGCGAAGGTGCCTCCGACTGGCGAAGCGCAAGGCCGCAGTCGGTCAAGCGGCGCTGGATTTCCTGTAGCGAGGTCTGGCCAAAATTCTTGGCTCCCAGAAGTTCTTGCTCGGAGCGATTGACCAATTCGCCAATGCTGGTGATCCCCAGACGTTGCAAACACTTGCGGGAGCGGACGGACAATTCCAGTTCGGTCACCGGTCGCATGAGCATGGCCTGGTTCTCGCCGGATAAGGCCGGCAAACTCGGGGGTGCAACGGCATCGGTTGGCGTGTCGCCCACCGTCTGCCCGAGCGATAAGCCCTTCTGGGACAGCATATTCTTGATCTCGGTCAGCGAGGTCTCACCAAAGTTCTTGTAGGCCAGCAGCGTGCTCTCCCCGGTGTTGAGTAGATCGCCAAGCGTCAGGATATCCATCTGGGCCAGGCAATTCCGACTGCGGGCACTCAGCTCAAATTCGGAGATGGGCATGTCCAGGAGGGCGTCTTCGTGTTCCCGTCGGCGATCCTGGTCCTCGTCGTAGTACATCTCCATCGCACTTCTGACATCGGTCAGGGCCAATCGAGCCCGGGTATGGTTGGGGCGCTTGTCGATCACCCGCTCGAGCAGCCGCCTGGCTTGCTCGTAGCAACCCAAGTCCTCGTACAGGACCGCCAGGTTGGTCACCGCGTTCACCGGGACCGGAGGCTCCGCAATGCACCGTTCGTATAGATCGATGGCCTCGTCGTCATGGCCACGCTGATCCAGGATCCAAGCCTTGCGGAACAACGCCGGTTTGAACTGCTCGTCGGCCTCGAGGGATTGATCGTAGTCGTCACAGGCGGCCTGAAGTTCACCGTTTCCCTCATGAAGGTGCCCTCTCAGGTAGTGGACGGCGGCCGCGCCGTCGCGATCCGTGTCCAGGGCGGCGATCGCCGTCGCAGCCTCGTCCAGTCGGTCGCCCCGAATGAGATCGTCGATAACGCTCAACTTCTGTTCCATAACCATTACCTAACCTAGCTCCATCCAGACGCCAGCCGCGGCAAGCTGCACCCCATGCGCGGGCCTGCATCGCAGCAGGCGAGGAACTGTACCGGCCAGCGGCTCGGCGGGCAAGCGCACCCCGTCGGCCGGTCGGTTCGGAGCCGGATCTGCCGCCTCCGGGCCACATCCGGTTGGCGGTCGAGGCCGTTCGGGTATACTTGCTGGGCTGCGTCAGCAAACCGTCGGGTTCGCCAAGGCGATTCCGAGAGGAGGAGTCGGTTTCTCCTCTGGTGGGCATTTGCGAGCCCGGGCCGGCATGTTCCGCCGGCTAGTGACACCACGGCTGGCCTCATGGTGGAGAAGCGATGAAGCATCGGAAGTCGTTGGAGGGGTCTCTAGCCGTGATCGGGACGTACGTTCCGCGGCAGTGCGGCATTGCCACCTTCACTCACGACCTGGTATCGGCCCTGACACACCACGTCTACGGGCGTCCGGAGCTTGCCCCGGAGGTCGTCAGCGTGGTGGCCCTGAACGACCGCGACGGCGAGTACCAGTATGGCTCGGAAGTCGAGTTTCAGATCGGACAGCATCGCAAAGAGGAGTACCGAAGTGCGGCGGACTTCCTGAACAATAGCGAGATTGCCGGGGTCTGTTTGCAACATGAATATGGGATCTTCGGGGGAGATTGCGGCGAATACCTCTTCGAGCTGCTGGACCGGCTCCGCAAACCCCTGGTCACCACGTTGCACAGTATCATCAGCGAGCCGTCCAAGAAACAGCAGGAGGTGCTACAGCGCATCGGCCAGCAAAGCAGCTCCGTGGTGGTGATGGCCGAACGGGGGCGCGTCCTGCTCGAGCAGCGCTACGGCCTCCCGCCCGACAAGATCCGTCTGATCCATCACGGCGTACCCGATCTGCCGTTCGGCGACACCGAGCCTTTCAAGGCGCGTTTCGGACTTAGTGGCCGACCTATCATCCTGACCTTCGGACTCCTCGGGCCGGGCAAGAGCATCGAGACGGTACTCGACGCCCTGGCTCGGGTCGTGCCGGACAACCCCAACGTAGCCTATGTGGTCCTCGGGGTGACGCATCCGGCCATCAAACGGGAGTCGGGCGAGTCCTACCGCCTGTCACTGGAACGACGGGTCGTCGAGCTGGGGATCCAGGAAAACGTGATCTTTCACAACCGGTTCGCCTCCTTCCGCGACCTGTGCGCCTACCTCCAGGCGGCGGACATCTACGTGACACCCTATCGTGAGCGCGAGCAGATCACGTCGGGCACGCTGGCCCTGGCCGTCGCGTCGGGTAAGGCGGTGGTCTCTACGCCCTATTGGTATGCCGAGGAACTGCTAGGCGATGGGCGCGGGCGGCTGGTCGGCTTCGACGATGTCGACGGATTCGCCGACGCGATCAACGACCTGGTGAGCAACGAAGGTCAACGTGACACCCTCCGTCGGGCGGCCTACGCCTTTGGGCGGGACATGACCTGGGCCCGCGTGGCGGCCCAATACTCCGATGCGTTTGTCCATGCTCAGAGCGCCGCCTCCTCTCCCAAGCTGGACGTCCTGGACCGCCAGCGCATCGCCCTTCGCTTGTCACTGCCGGAAGCCCGCCTCGATCACCTGCTCCGGCTGACCGATGACACGGGCATTCTGCAACACGCGGTCCACTCCATGCCCGGACGCCGGCATGGCTATTCGACCGACGATACGGCTCGCGCCGTCGTCGTCTGCACGATGATGTGGTCACTGTTTCACGATGATCGAGTGCTCAGGCCACTCGAGACTTACTTGGCCTATCTGTTCGACGCCAGGCCGACCGCAAGCGGGCGGTTCAGGAACTTCATGTCCTACGACCGCCGATGGGTCGATACCGAAGGGAGTGACGACTGCCAGGGCCGAGTGCTATGGGCAGCCGGCTATCTGATCGCTCACGCCCCCGACGAGACCATGAGAAAGCTGGCGGGCGAGCTGTTTGAGTCGGCTGCGGCGTCATTCGAGCACATCGACAGCCCGCGCTCGTGGTCGTTTGCCATACTCGGCTTACACTATTTCCTGCGCCAGGCCGATGACTGCCCCGATGCCCGCAACCGCTTGGAAATGCTGGCAAGGCGTTTGGACGGGATGTTTGCCCGGCACGCCACGGAAGAATGGCCCTGGTACGAGGAGGTGGTGACCTACGACAACGGGCGCCTTGCACAAGCTCTGATTATCGCCGGCCTCCAGTTGAATGACGAGGCCATGAAGGAGCGAGGCCTGCGCACGTTGCACTGGTTGTTGGAGGTGCAAACCGCCGGCGACGGCCATCTGTCCATCATCGGCAACGAGGGCTGGTATCCTGTCAAGGGTGAGCGAGCCCGGTTTGATCAGCTTCCCCTGGAGCCCGCGTCCCTGATCGGGGCGTGCAAGGCGGCCTACCGGGCGACGGACAATCCGGTGTGGTTGGCCCAGATGCGCCGGTGTTTCCAGTGGTATCTGGGCAAGAACGACGGCGGGCTCAGCCTGGTCGATTTCAAGACCCGAGGTTGCTACGACGGGTTGACCGCCGAGGGAGTCAATCGGAATCAGGGCGCGGAATCGACCGTCTCCTGGCTACTGTCGCTGCTGACCATGCACGAAATGCAGACCGGAGAAGCGCTACCGGGAAGTCTGATTCGCAGCGGTCGGCCTGACCCGGGTTGAGCCGAGACCGGCCGCACCGCGATCGATCATCGAGGCTCTACCGAGCCTCACGAAGCGCCATCAACATCCGACCACGGATTCACCGAAATGTCGCAAACATCGAACCCAGAGAAACCGGGCATCTACGATTTCGCCGCCATCGAGTCGAAATGGCAACGCTATTGGCTCGATAACCAGACGTTCACTGCCGTCGGACCCGGTCAGCCGGGCTTCGATCCCGACAAACCCAAGTGCTACGTCCTGGACATGTTTCCCTATCCCAGCGGGGCCGGTCTCCACGTCGGTCACCCGCTGGGCTACTGCGCGTCCGACATCTACGCCCGCTACAAACGCATGCGGGGCTACAACGTCATGCACCCCATGGGGTTCGATGCGTTCGGCCTGCCCGCCGAGCAATACGCCATCGAGACCGGGGTTCACCCAGCCGAGACCACCGCGCGGAACCTCGAAACCTATCGCCGGCAGCTACGCATGTTCGGGCTCAGCTTCGATTGGGACCGCGAAGTGGTCACCTGCGACCCGAGCTACTACCAGTTCACCCAGTGGATTTTCCTGCAGATGTTCAAGAGCTGGTACGACCCCACCGCGGAGTGGACTGATCAGCAGGGCCAACAGCACACCGGCCGGGCCAGACCCATTGACGAGTTGGTAGCCGAACTCGAAAGCGGCTCGATAGGGATCGACGGGGCATTCGGACTGCTGCGGGATCCGAATCCGGAATCCGACCATCGATCATGGGGCAAGTTATCGACTGAGCACCAACGCCGCGTGCTCGATGGGCAGCGCCTCGCCTACCTCGACGAAGTGCCGGTCAACTGGTGTCCGGCGTTGGGTACGGTGTTGGCCAACGAGGAGGTGACCGCCGACGGACGTAGCGAGCGGGGCGATCATCCGGTCTATCGAAAACCGCTTCGACAATGGATGTTGCGAATCACCGCCTACGCCGACCGACTCCTGGCGGACCTGGATGAGGTCGATTGGCCGGAACCGATCAA
>JADFPW010000457.1 GCA_022562105.1 Planctomycetota bacterium | reverse complement strand
CCAGGGGCGGACGGATGGCCAAGGGCAGGCTGAGCCAATCGAAGGCCTGCCCGGTGACCGTAACGTCCCCGTAGCTGATCTCCTCCCAGAACGCGGCGAACGAATCCACGTCGCTGTAGCATCCGCCGTTGTCCAGAATCGGACCGAAGTAACGCCGATCGATTTCGGCAACGCTGACCAGCCCTTGGGCCGGCTGGCCATTCTCCGGAAACTCCTTGGGGGAGTTGGCCAGCATGACCGCGAACTTGCGCTCGCCGCCGACGCTCGGAGCCACACCGATCAGTGTCGCACACGCCACCAAAAGAAAAAGCCATCGTCCGTGATTGCGGACCGTTTGCCACACGCTGTTGATCTTCATTGCCATCGCTCCCGCTGTTCTAGGGACCGTCCTTGTGATCTCGGAAACTGAACTGTCCAGGACAGTTTCGTATTTCATATAGCTGAACTCGCACCACGGGACGACCGCCACATCCTGCCACATCGCCGATGGGCCGATCATCCCTTTCCCAACCAGCCGGTGGTCTGCCTGCCCAACCCGTCGCGCCTCGCGGAAACCCCGCGAAGACCGGCACCCGGCTCGCCCGCTCGGCTCGGCCACGGGGATCTTGTCCCGGCCAGCCGGCATCTGCACGCAGTCTATCGTATCCCCTAGAGAAAGTGTCCGTCAACCCGAAAACCTGCCTGGCGCTGCCACCAGGGCCGATAAGTGCATCGGGGACATTTTCCCCATCCCAGCCAGGCGGTTTTCTTCGGACCCAGGCCGTGCGGACCAGCGCCCAGCGAGTCGCAGACTTCGGTCCGCGTGGATTCTACGGCCAGATGCGTGTTTCCCTGCTGAGAACGCCCGTCAGCGGCCAACGGGAACGACTGCCTTCGGATCCATCGGCGCACACACAAGATGCCAATGTCGTTGGGGGAGGTAGCTCGGACTGCTGCGGACGGCAGCCGTGGAGTCCCATCACAGCTGGCGGGCGACTTCCTCGGCGACTTCGAGAGTCGTGTTGTTGAGCTTGACGTCGTAGGTGCCGACTCGACCTTCCTTGATGACCGTGGCGATGGCCGTCTCCAGCCGTCCGGCGGCGTCAGCCTCACCCAGCCAATCAAGCATCAACTTGCAGGTCAGCAGCATGGCCATCGGGTTGACCTTGTATTGACCGGCGTACTTTGGAGCGCTGCCGTGGGTGGGCTCGAAGACCGCGTAATGGTCCCCGATGTTGGCTGCACTGGCGAATCCCAATCCACCGACCAAGGCGGCGCACAGGTCGGACAGGATGTCGCCGAACATATTCTCAGCGACCAGCACGTCGTAGTCGCCGGGGTTCTTGATCAGCCACATGCACTGGGCGTCGATGTTGGTTTCGTAACGCTTGATCTCCGGATAGCCGGCAGCCACCTCGCGGAAAGTGCGAATCATCAGGCCGCCGGTCTCGCGCAACACGTTCGGCTTGTCCACCACGGTGACGCTCTTGCGCCCGTGCTTGCGGGCGTACTCGAACGCCTGGGTGACGATGCTCCTGCAACCTTGCCGTGACATGATTCGAGTCGAGATGGCCAGGTTGTCCAGTCCACACGCCGAACCGGGCCATCTTGGGATGAATGCATAGGGCGTCGAAGACGCTTTGCGGGACCGGGTGAAACTCGACCCCGCCGTACATGCCCTCGGTGTTCTCGCGGAAGACGACCAGATCGATGTCCTCGCGATAGTTGAGCGGGTTGCCCGGATAGGCTTTGCACGGGCGCAGGTTGGTGTGCAGGTTGAGCTCCTGGCGCAGGCGCACGATGGGCGAGAAGTAGACCAGCCCCTTGTCAGCCAACGATGGATCGAGTTCCGCAGCAGCCTCCTCGTTGGGCTTGGAGGTGATCGCTCCGAACAGGGCGCAATTCGTATCTTCCATCATCTTCAGGGTTCGGTCGGGCAGGGCATTCCCCTCGTTGCACCAGAACTCCCAGCCGATGTCGCCGGGCAGGTATTCTGCGTCCAGCCCGATGGCGTCCAGCACGATGCGGGCCGCCTCCATCACGTCCACTCCCACGCCGTCCCCCGGCAGCCACGCTATTTTGTACTGCGGCATTCGCTATTCGCTCCTACGATCGACCGCCGACCCATCCCCAACCGACTCTTGGGAATCCGCTCACCACCGCGGAATCGTCGGTGCGAGCATTTAAGGGGGTCGGGCCGAGCTTTACAAGACGCGGATCGACGATG
>JADFPW010000146.1 GCA_022562105.1 Planctomycetota bacterium | reverse complement strand
GACCATGGTGTCCCTGCAGATTCGCGCGAGTGAGAAAACTTACCTCGAGCGCTGCGAGGACTGTCTGGGAATCTTCTTCGATCCCTCCGAGTTGGAAGCGCTGCTCGATGCATCCGTATCGCACGTCCATCGGATCAACTTGGATCGGTTGAAGCTCCTCGCCCAACGTCAGGATTCGAGCCACGACCACATCGTCAAGTACGTCAAGTGTCCGGTGTGTGAAGAACTGATGAATCGCCGATGTTACGGACCGCGATCCGCGGTGGTCGTCGATACCTGCAAGAATCACGGCGTCTGGCTGGACGGCGGCGAACTGCGCAAACTGCTCAATTGGACCAAAGCGGGAGGCGAGCTATACAGGACGAAGCGCGAAGACGACGAACAGCGTACACGCGAGAGCCGGAAGCGACGCCTACCGCCGCAGGGGCTGTCGTCCGTGTCCTGGAACGACCAGCACGACGACTCGCCGATCATCGACATGGCCAGCGTCGGCCGCGCCGTCGGCTTGCTTCTCCGCTGGCTGATCTAATGACCACCGACTCGACACCCCCTCCGCACGCGATTCGGATGCCCACCTCGAGGTCGGCATCGAGTGAAACCCTGCCGCCACCGCGCCACGATGACCAGCCGCTCGTCTTTCCCTGCGATCGTTGTGGCGCAGACCTGACATTCAGCATCGGCGTTCAGAGTCTGAGCTGCCCCTATTGCGGCCACGTCAAACCGCTGGATTTGGATCCGGAAGCATCCATCGAAGAACAGGACTTCCGCTCCATGTTGGCCCGCATCGCCGAACGCCGCCAGGAGGGGCGCGATGACGAGGCCGGCGTAAGCGAGGTGCGTTGCACCTCCTGCGGGGCCACGGTGCGCTTCGTCGGAACGCTGACCAGCATGGAATGCGCCTATTGCGGGGCGCCGTTGCAGCGCGGGGATATACAGGACGCCGAGCGCCGTGTGCCGGTCGATGGCGTGTTGCCCTTCTTGATCGCCCGCGAGGTCGCCCGCGAGAATCTGAGAAAGTGGGTCAGTTCGCGCTGGTTCGCTCCGAACGCCTTCAAGGCCCGCGGCGTGCAAGGTCGATTCAACGGCATCTATCTGCCCTATTGGACGTTCGACTCAGCCACCACCACGCACTACACCGGTCAACGCGGAGAGCACTACTACGTGACCGTGGGTAGCGGCAAGAATCGGCGGATGGTTCGCCGCACGCGTTGGTATCCCGCTTCGGGCACCTTCCAACGATTCTTTGACGACGTTTTGGTGGTAGCCTCGACCGGTCTGCCCACCAAACGCATCGTCGCCTTGGAACCCTGGCCGCTGAACCAGTGCATTCCGTTTGATCGCGAGGTGTTGGCCGGCTTTCTGGCCCGCACCTACGACATCGCCCTCGACGAAGGATTCGTGGGAGCCAAGCAACGGATGGACGATGCGTTGCATTCTGAGGTGCGCCAACGGATCGGCGGGGATACCCAGCGCGTTCACTCGGTCAACACCCGCTACGACGCGATCACGTTCAAGCATCTGCTCCTACCGGTGTGGATGTTGGCCTATCGATACGGCAAGAAGTCTTATCAGGTGGTGGTCAACGCCGGCACCGGCGAGGTCCAGGGCGATCGACCCTACAGTTGGATCAAGATCACGCTCGCCGTTGCCGCCGCCCTGATCGCGTGTGGAATCGCCGCCTATGTCTACTCCCAAGGCTGATAAAAGTATTGGGGTCAGAGCGCCTTTAGCCGTTAGGGATCCGTTCTCTGACTGGTTCGGATTGGCGTTTTGGTGGCCGAGGGGCGGTCTCGATCCGCCGCAGCGATGAAGGCACGGTGGCAGTTCATGTGTATCCTTCTGGGCCACCCGACCGTGTTGCCACGGCCGGCGACGGACCCGCCATTAACGACTAAAGGCGCTCTGATCCCATTCTCTTTCTCTGCCAGGCGATAGACTGGCCCCAACCCAGGCACCAGCCGACGATTGCTATGGGACGCCATCATGGCCTAACAGCCCGTGATGGGGCGGTTCCGAAAATGGAGGTTCCCCTGCGCGCGGGGGTTCCTGACTCCTCCGCTGGCACAGGCGCTACCGCCATCACCAGACCGCCGTAGCATGGAATGTGCCATTTTCGCGGCGCCTGGAGGTATTCCCTACCACCTGGACGGGTGTCTGTGGTATAGTATAGGTCGGGTCGGCCGGGATCAGGACGAGGGTAGTGCCAAGGAGTGGAAAGCACCCATCGCTGACAGGGTGTGTCGTGCCGTCTCACCTCTGCGAGACACTCCTTGGCGTGGAACGCCAATCGAGATTGCTGGAGAACAACGGATGACGCGGACGGGGATAGTCTATCGTGCCTTGATCGTATTATGGGGTTCGGGCCTTGTTGCCACGGTGGGTCTAGCACAGGGGACCGGCGACAACGTTCTATTTCTTGTGGCCGACGACTTGGGCGTCGACATACTTGAATGCTACGGTGAAGGTGGAGAGTTCCCTCCCACACCCAACATAAACCTCCTGCGCGACGCGGGCGTCCTGTTCCGTCATGCTTCGTCCAATCCGGTTTGCTCGACGACCCGGGCGACGATACAGACGGGTCGGTACGGCTTTCGCACCGGCATTGGGGCGATCGTCGATGAGTTGCACGAAGAGGGTCTGCGCTATTCGGAAACCATTATTCCGGAGATGCTCGATCTGAATCCGTCGCTGGGATACACTCATGCGGCCATCGGCAAATGGCACCTGACCAGTGATCCGCAGGGCGGACCCGACGGACCCACGTTGTCCGGTTACTCCCATTACAGCGGCACGCTTCACAACGTTGACGACTACTACGCCTGGCCCAAGACGGAGAACGGAGTGACCTTCAACACCGACGTGTACATCACCACCGACAACGCCAATGAGGCTATCGAATGGATCAACGACCAGGGGGAGACTCCCTGGTTCATGTGGTTGGCCTTCACCGCTCCGCACAAACCGTGGCAGAGGCCGCCGGACGAGTTATTTACGATCGAGCTATCCGAGGAGCCGACCAACTGGGAATACTACAAGGCGATGGTCGAGGCCATGGATGCGGAAATGGGGCGCCTTTTCGCCTCCATACCCGCCGACGTCCTCGAGCGAACGAACATCATCTTTCTGGGTGACAACGGCACGCCGAAGAACGTGACCCAGCCTCCCTTTGATCCTGACCACGCCAAGACCACGCTCTTCGAGGGCGGGATCAATGTGCCGCTCATCATCAGCGGTCCGCAAGTGGTATCACCGGGACGCGAATCGGTGGTGCTGGTCAACACCACCGACCTGTTCGCCACCGCCTTGGAGTTGATGGGCGTGGACGTGCAAGCCACCATCCCAGCCGGAACCACGCTGGATTCAGTCAGCGTGGTTCCCACGCTGCAGGATGAGTCCTCCGACTCGAGGCTTTTTTCGTACTCGGAGATGTTCAACCTCCACATCGAGTCGAACGCCTCTCACGGCAAGACGGCGCGCAACCATCACTTCAAGCTCATTCGTTTCACAACGCACCCGGAGAAGTTTTTCGATCTCGTCCAGGATCCGTTCGAGACCAGCAACCTGCTCAACCAGGATCTTGCTCCGTTGGCCCAGCAGAACTACGATGAACTGAGCTTGGTGATCGATGCTCACACGGCGTGCGAGGGAGACGTGGTTCTGGACGGCACGGTCGATCCGCTTGACTCGGGGTTCGTGCTGGCCCGTTACGGATGCAACGTCCTGTGGGGCGATCTGGATTGTGTGGCCGCCGATGTAAACGGTGACCAAGCAGTCGATCCGCTGGACAGCGGTTTTGTCCTGGCAAGGTTTGGGGACTGTTTGTAGGGCGGGTCGCACGTGTGGGGGTTGCCATGGTCGTGGCGAGCGCGACGGGTGGCGTATCAGCAGGGAGAGGGACATGGTCAAGGAAGAACAGGGGTAGGGCGCTGGAGTCGGACGCGGCGGACAGGGGTTCATGTGGGGCTCCTGCGATCGCGCCGGTTTTTGGTCGTCAACTCACGTCGCTGCGGTGGTGGGTCTCCACCCCAGGGACGTGCGGGAGGTGGGTAATGTCGCGGACACGGAAAACCGGGGGCGTGCTAATCGGATTACTGGTTGGGGTAGCGCCGTGGCCGGCGTTGACGGCGCTGGGGCAGGTGTGCGTCGAAGAGAAGATGATCGCTTCGGACGGTGGACCGGGTCATTCGTTGGGCTACAGCGCCGCTATGAGCATCGACATGGACGGCGACGGGTTGGTGGCGCTGCTGGGTTCGCCGCGGGACGACACCAACGGCGAGCGGTCCGGCTCGGCGTATATCTACCGCGATGACGGATCCGGCTGGTTTGAGGAAGCCAAGCTCATGCCTTCCGACGGTCAAGCTGGTGATCAGTTCGGCACCCGTGTGGCCATCAGCGCCGACGTGGCCCTGATCGGCACGCCGATCGATCCCGAATTCCCGCGAGGGGACACGGGGAAGGCATACATCTTTCGCTTCGATCCCGATTCATCGGAGTGGGTCGAGGAGGCCACGCTCCTGGCCTCGGACGGCGCGTTGGCTGACGTTTTCGGCTTCGCGGTCGCCGTAGAGGGCGATGTGGCGGTCGTCGGGGCCAGAGCCCACAACCACTTCGGGGCGGACGATGGCGCCGCCTACGTCTTCCGCTTTGACGGTACGCAGTGGACCGCGGAGGCCGAGCTGTTGGCCTCGGACGGTCAAGCCAACGCCTTCTTCGCCACAAGCGTTGCCCTCAGCGGCGACGTGATCGCCGTCGGAGCCTACAAGGACGGTGATGACAACTCGGGCTCCGCGTACGTTTATCGATACAACGGCGTTGAGTGGGTGGAGGAGGCCAAGCTGAAGGCCTCGGACGCAGCCCCGGGTGATCTGTTCGGCTACGCGGTTGACGTCCGAGACGACATGCTGGTCGTCGGCGCCGAGGAAGCGGACACTCTGGCGCCGGATGCCGGTGCGGCCTACGTCTACCGGTTCGATGGACTGATCTGGAACGAGGAGACCAAGCTGACGGCCTCCAACGCCGGGACCGACGACGACTTCGGCACCGCAGTTTCGATCGGCAACGGCGGCGACGTGATCGCCGTGGGGGCGTACGGTCAAGCCCACCACTCCGGTTCGACCTACCTCTTTCGCTTTGACGGGAACAAGTGGAATGAGGAGTTCGAGCTAGTGGCGGCGGACGGGGAGCCCAACGACTCGTTCGGGATGGACGTTCACATTATCGGCGACATGGTGCTTGTTTCGGCGAACTTGGATGACAACGAAAACGGGCCGCGAGCCGGTGCGGTGTATGGCTTCACCATGTGTCCGAACGACGTCCCGTGTGAAGGCGATGTGAACGGCGATTCGATGGTCGATCCGCTGGATTCGGGATTCGTGTTGGCCCGTTTCGGCTGCCTGGTCAAGGGCGATCCCGATTGTGAGGCGGCTGACGCGAATGGCGACGGAGTGGTCGATCCTCTCGACGCGGGGTTCGTCTTGGCGCGCTTCGGTGAATGTGGATAATGTAGAATGGTTGGCTGGAACAAATCCTTGAGGGCATAGGCCGTTCGCGACGCGCCCTGGGCGCGGAACGGTGAGAGGAGCGTCCGAGAAAAACAGCTCTCGGCCGCAAGGGGAGTGAAGGAGGCGAGCAAGCACGTCCGTAGATCGGGCAGACCAGGCGTGTTGTTGATTGTATTGTCATTTGCGGCCGCGCCGGTTCTCGGCACGGCGGTGCCGTTTGGTTCGGAGCAAAACATCGGCGACGGTGCCCAGCTGATCAACGCCGTCGTCTCAGGCGACATCGACCGCGATGGGGATGCCGATCTGGTGACGACATCGCAGGGGGACAACACCATCGCCTGGTATGAGAACACAGGCGATGGTTTCGTGCGCCACGTCATCAGTCAAACGGCGATGGGCGCTCGGGCGGTCTTCCTGGTGGACCTCGACCGTAACGGCCGTCTCGATGTAGTCACCGCATCGTTCGATGACGACACGATCGCGTGGTACAGCAACGACGGCGGCGACCCTCCGTCATGGACGCAACACGTGGTGTCCTCGTCGGCTGACGGAGCCGTGTCCGTATTCGCAGCCGATATCGACGCCGACGGGGATGTGGACGTGCTTTCAGCATCGTCGAACGACAACCGCATCACCTGGCACGAGAACGTGGGCGGATCCCCGCCCACGTGGATTGCGCAGGTGCTCAACAGCAGCGCGGGTGGAGCGTCGTCGGTCATGGCCGTGGACGTCGACCGCGACGGGGATATGGATGTCGCCTCCACTCAGTCCACGGACGGCACCGTCGTGTGGTACGAGAACAATGGTGCCCAGCCACCCGTCTGGACCGAACGCACCGTCGCCACCGGATTGTCCGGTGTCGCGGACATTGCCGCCTGCGACATCAATGGCGACGGGCACGCCGATTTCATCTCCGTCGCGGCGGGTGCGACCCAGGTGAACTGGCACGAGAACGATGGGTCGACGCCGCCGAGCTTCGAGACGTGGTCGGTGGCCGGCGTTAGCGGCGCAGTGGCCGCGGTCGTATCGGCAGACCTGGACCGCGATGGCGATGCCGACATTCTGATAGCCGCGTTTCAGGCCAATGAGATCACCTGGTTCGAGAACGACGGGGCGGATCGCCCGGGATGGATCACCCACACCATGCCAACGGCCGTGGCGGGCGCCGCATCGGTGGCCACCGACGACATGGACGGAGACGGCGATCCCGATATTCTCTTCGCGGCTCGCGGGGCCAATTCTGTCGGATGGTTCGCGAACACGACGATCCACCGCATCGCCGTTTATCCGACCGAGCATACCGTGGACGGTGACGTCTTTCAGGCGGACGAGTCGAGATGGTTCGACATGGACAAGGACGGAGACCTCGACGTTTTGGCGGTTGGGCGGAACGGGGACTTTCTCGCGTGGTGGGAGAATGCGGACGGAAACGGCAACAGGTGGACCAAGCATGTGATCGATGATCGGCTCCCGGAGGCCAGCGGCGCATGGGCCGCGGATTTGGATTCGGACGGTGACTTGGACGTCATCGCCGGCTCCGCGAACAACGGGGAGCTGAACTGGTACGAGAACTTGACCTCAGACGGGCTGCAATGGGAGAAAAAGACCATCCAATCCGACTTCGCCACACCGGAAGCCTTTGAGGCCGCAGATATCGACCTTGACGGCGACACGGATATCGTTGCGCTCATTTTCGCCGAAGGTGGTCACGCGATCTGGGCGGAGAACCTCGATGGAGACGGCGATGCGTGGAGCCTTCATGTCATCGATAACGATTTCCAGGGAGCGTATTATATCGACCTGGGCGACTTTGACGGTGACGGCGACCTGGACCTGGTCGGCGCCGCCCGTCAGTCCGACGACATCATCTGGTGGGCGAACAACGGGCCGGACAACGCCTGGACCCGACATGAAATCGTGGTCGACACCAACTTGCCGGCCAGTTCAGTGGGCGTGGACTTCGATCATGACGGCGACCTGGACGTTCTTGCGACCATATTCGAGAACAATACCGTTGTCTGGTACGAGAATCTGAATGGACTGGGAACGCTATGGGAAGAGCACCTGGTAAGCGACAGTTTTGATTTCACGATTCACGCCATCGATGCCGACCTGGATGGCGACGGCGACCTGGATGTCGTCGGCACGGGGCATACGTTCGGGGAGATCGCTTGGTTCGAGAACATCGACGGACTGGGGCTGACCTGGGTGGAGCACAACATCATCATCGGTTTCGGGTTCGCTGATTTCGCCGATGCCGGCGATGTGAACGGCGACGGACGCCTGGACATCGTCGCGGCCGCGGCCACGGGCAACGCCATCAAATGGTGGGATGATCAGGGCGGTCAGTTTTCCCTGGCGACCCTCAGTACCGCGCCGAAGACTCTTACCGAATACGGATCGGGCGACGTATTGCGAGTAGCGGTAACGCACGAAGGCCGGGCGGGCGACAGTGATCTTGAGCTGGCGTCTCTAGAGCTGAGATTCGAATCCGACGCCGGGATCCCGTTCACCGATCGCCTTGCCAATGCCATCGTTGAATCCATCTCGATCCACGTCGACGATGGCTCCGGCGTGTTCGAGTCGACGTCGGATACTCTGGTGACCACGGTGCAGGAACTCACCGTGGTCGACGGAGTGCAGACGGTGACCCTGCCCGACGGAGCTGAGACCGCCCGCGTGTCCTTCGGCGAGCCGGGCACCTTCTTCGTCGTCTTGCATCTCGGTTCAGCGGCTGCTGACCAGGGTATCGCCGGGTTTCAGGTTACGCATATGACCATGGCGAGCGGGGCCGACGATCGCAACGCCGACATACCGCTCGGCCAGGTATTCGGGGCTAACACCATCACCGGCGTAATCTCAATCGCGCATTCAGCGGCCGGCGACGTCGATGGCGATGGCGATGTCGATTTGCAAGATTACGACCAGTTCATCGCCTGCCTGACGGGCCCCGATGGTGGGATTATCCCGGGATGCGAGTCGGCTGACGGCGATGGTGACGGCGACGTCGACCTGGGTGACTTCTCAATCCTCCAACTGGGCTTTACAGGCTCACTCTAGTGTAGTGTGTCACGCTGTTTGCATCTTATCCGAGCCCTCCGCCGACGGCGGATGGCTCGGTTCACAAAAACAGCGCTGCTCATGAAACATTACCCTAGGCGTCGTCGTCTTTTCCCAAAGGCCGTTGACAGCGATTGACGAACGGTTTGAGCCGTCGGGCCAGATCCGCCTCATCGATCGTGACCAGGTGGCGGATCATTACGTCCAGGTGACTGACGGCGTCGGGATGGGTCATCCTCGGCAGGTGTTCGGCCGCGTACTTCTCCGGATCGCGCAAGGCTTCGTACACGTCGTCATCACCCTCCTCGGGTTCATCGAATGGATACACCGCGCTGATGCGAGTGAGGTCGTAGCATTGTCGTCCCATGGGGCCCAGCTCGAATCGAATGGCGTTGGCGTCAGCGACGACGCATACGGGACGAGGCCAGGATGCGACGCAGAGCCAGTATAGTCCCCGCCACACCAGCGCCACACCCCCCAGGGCCGCCATCAAGTAGATGCAGGCCAGGGCGTACTCGATAATGCGATTGGAGACGCCACTGGGGATGAAGTCGAGCCCGGAAATGAGCCATCCGAACAGCACGACGACGCCTGCGCCTGGCGACAAGAAGGTAACCCCTCGCCGAGCCGCCCGCATGCGGTCGACGGGGAAGGACACCGGCTCGACCGCGTCAGTCGTTGGATCATGCGTCACCGTGGACATTGTTGGCGGCCGATTGTAGGCGGTTCAATGTCCATTGGAAAGACAGGCGGGTAGCGGGGGGGCAATACCACGGACGGGTCGCGTGGTTGAGGGTGACTGGCGGGGTGTCGAAGAACCCGGCCTGACTCTGGGACCAACTCTTCAGCCAGACTGTGGGACCGACGTTCCAGTCGGTCATTGGGCGGAGGAACCTCAGGCTGCCGGCCTGGAGAGTACGGCCTACGGGCTATTTCAACGGGCGGCATGACGCGCGGTCGCCGCGAGATGCAACTACGCGACGGAGGCCGGTCTGACGCGAGACCGGCCTTCGGAAAGCCGCCCCGAGATGACAACCTGGTTGCGGCCTTTGCGCTTCGCTTGATAGAGCGCTTTGTCCGCCTCTTCCAGGAGGGAAGCGCCGCAGTCCGCTCCGTGCGTTTGCATGCTGGCCACACCGGCACTGACCGTCACCCGCGGGCTTGCGGGGAGCGAATCGGTGCGTTGGGCGAACATTTTTATGATCCGTTGTGCCAAGTGCGCGGCATCGGCGGCGTGGGTGCCCAAGAGGAGCACTGCGAACTCGTCCCCACCGTAGCGGATGGCTACGTCACCGGCGCGAAGCATGGTCTTGAGCAGCTCACCGACAAACCGCAGCAATTCGTCACCGGCGGCATGACCCTTCGAGTCGTTGAACTGCTTGAAATGATCCACGTCGAACATGATGACGGTCAAGTCCTCGCGGTTGCCTCGCTGACGCTCAAATACTTTCTCAAGCTGGTCGTCGAGGAGGCGTCGGTTGGCCAATCCAGTCAGGGAATCCGCCCAAGCCTCCTTTTGGGTTCGCAGCAGGAGGGCGTCAACCTGCCGTACTCGTTCAGCCACGCGATGGTCGATCTCTCGCTCAAGCCCGGCCGACTGGCGCCGTATCACCAGTAGCTCGTCGTGGGCGTCGGCGCAAACGCGGGCAATTTGGCCCACCTCGTCTTGCCGCCCGACGGGGAGTGTTGCCCGCCATGAACCTGGGCTCGTTCCCGGTGATGGAAGGAGGTCTTGAAAGAGGGCACGTGCTTGCCGCCGCTGGTGCCGTAGAGTGTCGTCGT